>NZ_RZTI01000009.1:74550-93554 GCF_003997275.1 Mesorhizobium sp. M6A.T.Ce.TU.002.03.1.1 | reverse complement strand
GTAGCAGCACATCTTCGCCGCGCTCGCGCAGCGGTGGAACGATGATCGAGACCGCGCCAATTCGATAGTAGAGATCGCGGCGGAAGCGGCCTGCGGCAATTTCCTGCTTGAGATCGCGATTGGTTGAGGCGACCAGGCGCACATCAACCGGGCGACCCCGGCTGTCGCCAATACGGTGGACCACGCGCTCTTCCAGGACACGCAGCAGAAACGGCTGGATCTCGAGTGGCAATTCGCCGATCTCGTCGAGACTGAGGACGCCGCCATTGGCGAGCTCGAAAACGCCCGGTTTGCCTTCGCGCGAGGCGCCGGTAAAGGCGCCGGCGACATGGCCGAACAATTCGCTGCCGAACAGGTCCCTGGTGATCGCTCCGCAATTCATCGCAATGAACGGATCGTTTGCCGCGCGCCGGCTGCCGGCATGGACAAGTCGCGCAAACAGCTCTTTCCCGACGCCTGTTTCGCCTTCGACCAACAGCGATGTCACGCTGCCCGACCGGGCGACGCGGCAGGCGATGTCGATGGCGGCCTGCAGCGCTTCGCTTTCGCCGACGATCATGGCCACAGCATCCTGAAGATGCTTGTTCACTTCCTGGTGGACCACCGCGGTGCTGGAGACGGACGGCACGGAGGGGAACACAAGCGCCGCGCCGCGGAGGTCGCCATCGAGCTTGAGCGGCGTGATGTGGCAGGATCGCAGGTGGGCCGGCAGCGCCCTGGCAAGGTCGGCCTCGGAGCCGGAGGACGGAAGGTTCATCAGCCAGCGGCCACGGCCTGGCTCCATCGGGCCGTCCATCATCTCGGTGGTCTCGCCGTCAGGCACATTGTTGCAGAAGATGGCACGGCCGCGATGGTCGACGATTACCAGCCCGTCCTTTCGGCGGTAGCTGGGAGCCGATGAAATGAAAGCTTCGAGCAGGCGCGTGCGCTGTTCCTGCTGCTGTTCGGCCAACGCCTTTTCGATCTGCCGGGCTGTGGCGGCGACGAGCGCGGTGTTGTGTGGCCTGAAGATCGGCGAATAGCCTGACAGGTCGACCACACCGATGATCTTGCCGTCCAGCGGGTCGCGAATCGGCGCGCCGGCGCAGGTCCAGGATTTGATGCCGGCGCAGAAATGCTCGGCCGCATGCACGAAAGTCGGCTCACCCGTCCACAACGCCGTACCAATGCCGTTCGTCCCGACGGCATCCTCGTTCCATTTGCCGCCGATGGCGAGGTGGATATCCATGCCGTCATGCAGCGTCTTCTTGTCGCCGATAGCGTCGATCAGCACGCCGTCGCTGTCGGCCAGAACCAGCATCGCGCCGGTCCCGTCCAGCAACTGGCCAAGCGAGGCGAACGACCGCCGCGCCGCCGAAAGCAGTTCTGCATTGGCTCGGGTCAGATATTCGATCTCGTCGCGATCACTGCTCAGTGGCGCTTCAATGCCTTGAGCGTTGATGCCGCCGGTGGCGCTGCGATACCAGGAATCGTGAATGAGGGAGCGGACGTGGCTTGGGTGGACCGGATCGCGGGCACATTTGGGTTCGTCAGCCAGAAAACTTTCCCAGGCGCGCATGGTGGCGCGCTCGTCATAGTCGATGTTGCCCAGAACCATTTGCCCAGTGGCCAGCGACGTACGCGCCGGAAGAGCATTGATCTTCATGTGATTGGGGCCTATCTCGCGTTTCATTCCGTCATCACAAGAACCTTTGAGGCATGCCATTGCTGTATGCTGTCATGCATTGGACGTGCACACGTCCAAGCGTCTGCCCGTCAGTTGATGCCGAGTTTCGCGCCGATGTCGAAGGCAAGCTGTTCTTCGGTATAGGCGGCGGCGAGGCGGGAGCCGTCCAGGTCGGCAAGGGCCTCCGCTACGGTTTCGTCGACCGGCGAGAAGAAGCCATTTTGCTTCGTCGCCAGGACGAAGATCTGGTCGTCACCCCGATTGCGGATGTCGCCGATATGGTGAAGCTGGCGGCCTGTGTTCTGGTCCTTTGAGATCACCCGGCCGTTCATGGTAACCTGGATGGATGGCCTGGCTTCGGCCACGGGTGCCGTGCTGCCGCCAACATGGATGATCAGGCCTTTCGTCTTCGGTTGCTGGCGTGGCTTCCTGGAAGCCGAATAGCCGCCGCCGCTGATCTGGTCGGCAAGGCGAACGATAGTCGAACGGTTCTGCTCGATCAGTCTTTTGACTTGTAGGTCCTCGCGCCGCGGGCCATCCCGCTTGGAGATGATTTCGACCATGAATCCTCCCAGATTCGCTCAGCGTTGCCGTTGATACGGCTCATTCTTCTTCTTGTTAGGCCAAGCCTACACCGCCTCAGTCAGATCCGCCATTCATATTAGATAGCGCCAAAGTTCGTGTTGTTGGTAGCAGGTGGCTGCTACAATCGTGCGCAGCAACACCATGAAAAAGCGCTCTAGTTTGCGACAAAGCCGAACGGCCGCGACCAGCGGCGCGGTGTCCTCGCAGGCACCTTTGGATCATGAGATCGCAGTGTCGAAGTACGAACTGCGCTGCTGGAAGCCAGGCAACAAGCGCTTTCGATCAGGGGCGATATGTCGAGACGCTGATGGCATTGGATGAACGGTCGCGCATTGCGCCTGAGCGCACCGGCCTGATGGTGTTGCGCGCCTATGCGTATCTGAAATTGCGGCGTTTCGGCCATGCGGAACAGGTCTCCCGCGCCGCTGCAGGGACAGGAAATCGCAATGCCCTAAAGGGGGTGAACGACGTCAAGGTGACCCGCGACGCGAAAATTCAATAACGACGCATCAGAACGTCGCCATTGGATCGAGCATATTTGATACGAGGCGTCGCCCGCCCTGCTTCGCTGCGTGTTCCTGCTCATGCAGCGGGCGAGGGCGTGTAGCGGCTGCCCAGCGAATAGCGGCTGCCGACATAAGTGAGCTTGTTGACAGTGGCGACCGCCGCGCCTGACCAGGTGCGCCGATGCAGGAGAAGACAGGGGTCGCCGGGCCGGATCATCAAGCGGCCGGCGGCCGCCTCGTCGGCGGCGATCGCCGAGATCACGTGCTCCACCTCCGTCAGCGGCGTCGCCCGCTGCAGATAATCGTAGGTGGTGGTCGCAGCAAAATCTTGCCGGTGGTAGTCCGGTGCGAGAGCCGGATTGACGAAGCGCTCCTCGAGCTGGACGGGCACATCGTCCTCGAAATGCACGATGATCGAATGGGCGACCGGTCTGCGGCGCATGAACTCGAAGGCGACGATGAGCTCCAGCGCCGGGTTGCGGATCTTCTCAAGCACGACGACCTCGGCCCTGTGACGGCCGCCGCGCGCGGCGATCTCGCCGGCGATGTTCCTGATTTCGATGAGCGCGGATTGTGGTTTCGGCGGCGCCACGAAGGTGCCTACGCCCTGGATGCGCAGGAGGTGGCCTTCCGAGGTCAGTTCTCTCAGCGCCCGATGCACGGTCATGCGCGAGACGCCGAGTGTGCTGACCAGCTCGTTTTCGGAAGGCAGCCTCCGGTCCTTCGGCCATTTGCCGCTGCCGATGTTGCCGAGCACGTAGTCCTTGACCTTTTCGTAGAGCGGCCCGGCGGTTTCGGGAAGCTTGATCATCGTCCTCTCTCCATTCGGACGATGGTCTTCAGGCCGCCGCTCGCGCCTGCGATCAGGCGCTGGTAGGCGGCGGGAATTTCGCCGATCGCGATCTCCTCGGCCACGAAACGCGACAGCGCGGGGGCGAGCTCGCCAAGCATGGCGACGGCCGGCGCAAGCTCGTCGGCGAAGGCGTGGCAGCCAACCAGCGCGATCTCGCGCTCGACCAGGAGGTTGGGATCGAGGTCGAGGCGGCCATGCGAAATGCCGACCAGCGCCAGCGTGCCGCCGCCGGCCAAAAGATCGAGCAGCCGCGCCATCACCGCCACGCTTCCCGTCGCATCGACGGCATGACGCAGGTTGGGATCGTGGGGTAGGGCGTCCAGGTCGACGACGGTCGCGCCGCTCACCTCCGCCACAAGTTCCGCACGCGCCGCATTGCGGTCGGCGACGAGGACCGGTCTCTCGCCGGGCCGCGACAGGAGCAGCGCCGCCAGCCCGCCGATCGGGCCGCAACCAGCGATAAGCACCGGCGCCCCGGCCGGCGCCGACAGACGCCGCACTGCGTGCAGGGCGACCGCCAGCGGCTCCGTCATGGCGGCAATTGCGGGATCGAGCGCGGGGTCATGGCGCAGGAGCAGCCGCGCCGGCAGCTCCGTCTCTTCCGCGAAGCCGCCATCGCAGACCTCGCCTACAAAGCCCAGTCTGGCACAGACATTATGCAGGCCGGCCCGACAAGCAGGACACTCGCCGCACCAGAAACGCGAATCGGCGACGACTCGGTCTCCGAGGGCCAACTCGGACACGCCGGCGCCCACGGCGGTCACTTCGCCGGCGAACTCATGCCCGGCGACGCTCGGCGCGCGGCTGATCCACTGACCGGTGCGGAAATTGTGGAGATCGGAGCCGCAAATGCCGGCGGCCGTCACCCTGAGCCGCACCCAGCCAGGCGCTGGTTCGCCGGGAGATGGCACGTCCTCAACCCGCAAATCGCCTGCCGCATGGAGTCTGGCCGCCTTCATCGTCCGTTACCGCACCAGATATCGATCGCGCACGTCGGAGACGGCGTGCTCATGCGAGGAGAAGCCTTCATAGCGAGCAAGTGTGCGGGCATGACTTGCGAATTCGGGATAGGCCGCGGCCGTCACGTAGCCGATGGAAGAGCGCTTGACGAAATCCGTGACCGAGAGCGGTCCGCAGGTACGTGCCCAGCGGCTGGTCGGCAGGACGGCGTTGGGGCCCAGCCCGAAATTGCCGATCGAGACCGGCGTGTGCGGCCCCATAAGGATCTCGGCAGCTTCGGTGATGTGGCCAAGGTGCGCGAAGGGGTCGGTGGAGAGGATCTCCAGATGCTCCGGCGCGTAGTCGTTGATGAAGCGGTAGCTCTCCTCGATCGACCCTGTCAGCACGATGCCGCCACAGGCGCCGGTCAGCACCGCGGTGGAGAACGCCACCCGCTGCTCGGTCATGCGCGCCCAGTGCTCGGGCAGCGCGGCCAATGCCTCCTCCGCCACGCGGCGGCTGTGGGTCACCAGATAGGCCGATGAGTCCGGTCCGTGCTCAGCCTCGATGAGGAGGTCGAGCGCGGCCAGTCCGCCATGCACGCTGTCGTCGGCGAGGATGATCGCCTCCGACGGACCGGCGGGAAGGCCTGGATCGATGACCCCTGCAAGCAGCCGCTTGGCCGCAACGACCCAGGGGCTGCCTGGACCGACGATCTTGAGTGCGGGCCTGATCGTCTCAGTGCCATAGGCAACCGCGGCAACCGCCTGCGCGCCACCGCATTTGTAGATCGTTTCGACGCCGGCGAGGCGCGCCGCAACCAGCGTTGCTGCGTCCACCGAACCATCGGGCGCTGGCGGCGTGACGATGGCAAGCTCCGGGACACCCGCCACCACGGCCGGCACTGCGGTCATCATTGTGACCGAGGGGAACGCGCCCTTGCCGCGCGGGACATAGAGCGCCACCGAGCGGATCGGTGTGAAGCGGTCCCCGGCATAGGCGCCGGGCCGCATTTCCTTAAGCCACATCGCTTCCGGCTTCTGCTCTTCGTGAAAATGCCGGATATTGTCGATGCCGAAGCGGATGGCGGCGACCACGTCCTCATCCACCATGCCGAAGGCGGCATCGAGCTCGGCGGGGCTGACCTTGAGCCGCGCGGCATCGAGATCTGCCTTGTCCAAGTCGCGGGCGAAGCGAACGAGCGCTGCGTCGCCTTCTGTTCGCACTGCCTCGATGATCGGTGCGGCCTTCTCCATAAAGCTGGAGAGATCGGTCTCGGAGCGCCGCATTAATGCCGCACGACCAGCGGCGTCGAGCTGGCTCAAGTCATGGAATGATACGTTTGGCATAGGATTTCCTTGCGGCCCCGGCGGGCCGGCATTCCTCATTTCGATTTCAGGAAGATGTCGAGCCCGACCAGCCTGTCGAGCAGGAAGATGGCGACAGCCGAGCAGGCGATGAAGACCACGGAGATCGCGGCAAGGTCCGGCGTGATGATCGAGCGGATGGAATTGTAGATCAGCACCGGCAGCGTCACGATACGCGCATCGACGAGCAGCAGACTGACCAGGAACTCGTTGAGCGCCAGGATGAACATCAGCAGCGAGCCGGTGATCACCCCTGGCATCACCGCCGGCAAGGTGACGGAGAAGAACACCTGGAGCGGCGGCGCGCCGCAATTGGCAGCGGCCAGTTCCAGGTCCGGGTCAAGTCCGGTGGCACTCGCCGTGACCGCCCAGATCATGAACGGAAGATTGATGACGCAGCAGGCGATGCCGACCGGCCAAAGCTGGCCGAGAATGCCGGCGTTGCCGAAGACCAGCATGAGACCGATGCCCGATCCGATCAGCGGGATGGTGAAGGGCAGCAGCAGATAGATCTGGATCGACTTCTCGAAACGCACCACATATTTCGCCAGCGCGATCCCGGCCAGCGTGCCCACGGGAATGGCAACGAGCGTGCAGACCGTCGCGACTTGGAGCGTGCGCAGGAAAGCGTTGCGCAGGTCGGAGGCCTGCGAGATGCGCGCGTACCACCGCAGCGACAGCCCATCCGGCGGAAACGTGATGATGTTGCCACCGGTGAAGGAAGCGCCGAGCACCACGACCGTCGGCGCCGAAAGCGTCACCAGGGCGATCGTCACCAGGGTCCACAGAACAACCGATTTGCTGCGCGAGCCGCTCACGCCCGGGACCTCCCCATGGCGAGCGTTCCGGCCCCGAACAGCGCGAACACGAGGCCGACAAGGATTGACCCGAGCGCAACCAGCATAAGCGCCAGCGTCGCGCCGAGGCCCTGGTCGGACGTTCGGAAGAACTGGTCGTAGATGGCGTTGGCGATGAAGTCCTGCGAGCCGCCGCCAAGGATCGCGGGGACTGCGAAATCGGTGAGCGAAAGGGTCAGCACCACCACGCCGGCGCCGATGAAGCCCGGACGAGCGAGTGGCAAAACGACGTGGACGAATGTGCGAACCCAGTTGGCGCCGAGCGATCCGGCGGCCGCCTCCAGCTCTTCGGGAATGGCTGTGAGTGCTGGCGCGAGCATCAGCACGGCGAAGGGCAGCATGTATTGGACGAGGCCGAACAGCACGGCGGGATAGTTATAGATGAGCCGCATCGGCGCGATCCCGACAAGACCAAGCGCCTCGTTGACCATGCCCTGGTTGCCAAGGATGATCAGCCAGCCATAAGCACGCACCACCTGTCCGATGAAGAAGGGCAGGAACAATGCAATCAGCAGGAACTTGCGCAATCCTGGCGAACGCGTGCGCACCATCAGATACGCATAGGGAAAGGCGAAGACGAGCGTCACCGCCGTGACGATCAGGGCGGCGATGAGGCTGCGCTGCGCGACAACGAGGAACAGCGGCTCCGTCAGCGCCCGCCGGAAATTGGCGATGGAATAGTCCTCCGAGAACTGGAAGGTGGTGGTGTCGAGCGTGCGCAGGCTCGCATCTGCGATCTGGATGAGACCGAGCACGAGCAGTCCGACGAGCAGCACCGCCGGAAGCAGCATCAGATAGGGCGTGGCGCGCCTGAACCGCGCCGGCCAGATGGCGGCGGCAACGCCTTCCAGCGCATCCATGATGCGCCATTTCAGGGGATAGGCTGTCCTGGCTGCCCGCATGAAAAAATCCGTATCCGACGTCGTGAAGGAGCCGGTGCCGCACGAGGGCAGCACCGGCCAATCTGGCGTCAACCCTGCATGATCGCCTTGAACTTGGAAAACCACTCGCTCTCATTCTCGACCTGGATCTTCGACGAGATGCGGATGAGGCGCTTGAAATCCGCTTCGGTGGTCGGATAGGACGGATCGCCCACCAGATCCTTCGGCGGTGTGAGGCCCGGCACCACGCCCGGCAAGCCGAGCCCATCCAGCCAGACCTGCTGGGCTTCCTTGGTCAGCGCATGGTTGATGTACTGCTTGGCCCAGTAGAGTTCGTTTTCCGGCAGGCCCTTGGGGATCCACAAACCGTCCGTGTCGAACTTCGCGCCTTCTTCCGGCACGACCCATTCGATTTTCACACCGTTCTTGCGGGCCTCCCGGGCGTTGGTCGAAATGGTGCAGGCAGCGTCGATCTCACCGTTCTGGAACCAGGTGGTGAAGTCGGGATCCTCGCCGAGCAGCGGTTGCTGCGCCTTCATCTTGGTGATGAAATCCCAGGCCGGCTGCATATTGCCGGGGATGTCCTCCAGCTTGCCACCACCGGCGACCTGCGCCGGGAAATGGAAGCCGATGCCGTCATTGTAGAAGGCAAGCCGGCCCTTGAACTTCGGGTCGAGCAGATCTTTCCAGGACTTGGGCGGTCCGTCCGGGAATGCCTCCGGCCGATAGGCAAGCACATAGACATAGCCGTAGGTATTAACGATCGGGAAGCCTTCCAGGCCGGCCGGCTTGGCAAGGTCAGTCACATTGGCGAGGTTCGGCAGGTCGGAGAGGTCTTCCGTCACGCCGCGCAGTGCCGACTTCGTGGCATTGGTGGTGGTATCCCAGTTGATGTGGATCGGCGGGACTCGTTTCTGCGCCACGGCGGCCCAGACTTTGGGCTGGATCTCATTGTCTTCGGTCAGGTCGTGACGGACGGCAATCCCGGTCATTTTGGTGAAGCTGTCGGACACGCCGGCCTTCAGGCTGTCCACCCAACTGCCGCCCCAGGCGCGCACGATGATCTCCGCCGGCTTTTCCGGCTCCTGCGCATAAGCACCGCGCAGGCCGAGCGCTGAGGCGCCGCCAAGCGCGGCGGTGACCTGAAGGAAGGTTCTGCGGGAAAGATGGGATAATGTCGGCTTGAAGCGCTTCATCTGCATTCTCCTCTGGGTTTGACCGGTTTCCGGTTCTATCGAAAAACAAGCATGTCCCTGGCGTTCCACCCCAGGAACACGCTTTCGCCTATGTCGAACTGCGTGTGCGCGGCGGGATCATGGTCAAAAACGCGAATGACCTCGTCGCCAATCGCGGCGCAGGCTACCTCGTAGACCATGCGCTCGCCTTCGAAGATCGTGTCGGTGACAGTTCCGGCCAGCACGCAATCGAGCATCGACAGCTGGGCAGCATCGCCGGCGAGGCGGATCTGTTCGGCGCGGATCGCTCCCGACGCCTTGCCAACTTCCGCAGGTGGATTGGCCGGATCGCCGATCTTTCCGGCAAGCATCAGATCACCCCGAAGGATGGAGACGTCGCCGCCTTCCGAGACGGCCCGTACCGTACCGGCAATGAAGTTGGTGACGCCGATGAAATTGGCGACGAAGGCGTTGCGGGGCTGGCGGTAGGTGTGGATCGGCTGCGCTTTCTGCTGGATCTCGCCCTGATCCATGACGACAATGTCGTCGGAAACGACCAGCGCCTCGCGCTGGTCGTGGGTTACGTTGATCGTGGTGACGCCGAGCTCGCGCTGGATGCGGCGGAATTCGAGCTGCATTTCCTCGCGCAGCTTTCGGTCAAGCGCAGCCAACGGCTCGTCGAGAAGCAGCAGGTCGGGCTCGAACACCAGCGCGCGCGCGATCGCGACGCGCTGCTGCTGCCCGCCGGAAAGCTCGTGAATGCGCCTGCCGCCATAGCCCCCGAGCCGGACCAGCGCGAGATATCGCTCGACGCGTTCGGGAATGGTGCGTGCGTCGCGCCGACGCATCTTCAGCGGGAAGGCGACATTCTCGGCCGCCGTCATATGTGGAAACAACGCAAGTCTCTGAAAGACCATGCCGATCGACCGCTTGTGCGGTGGCACTGCGCTTACCGCTTCGCCGTTGATGAAGATCTCGCCGCTGCTCGGGGTCTGGAACCCGGCGATCATTCGCAGGAGGGTTGTCTTGCCGGACCCCGAAGGTCCCAGAATGGTGAGAAATCGGCCCTTCGGCAGATCGAAGGACGCATTCTTGACGGCATGAACTCCATCGAAGTCCATCCCGACGTTGCGGACCGCAACGGCGATTTCCCTGCCGCCTTCTGCTTCGCATGAAGCTACGGCCCGGAAAGCCTCCTGCATTGTCGTTCCCCTTTTTGTCGCCGGTCGCATGCAAGAACGATCAGCGTATCAGATGGTATATACAACCATATACAAGTCGGGTCTACACGGTCCTTGTTGCACCGCACTTATATCGTTCAGATGGATGCGAGATAGCCTCCGTCGACGGGGATGCAATGCCCAGTGACATAGGCGGATGCCCCGCTCGCCAGGAACACAACGGCTCCGGCCAGATCCTGCATCGTGCCGAAGCGCCGCTGCGGGATCTTGGCCAGCATTGCCGTCTGCCAATCGGGATCCTCATAGAAGACATCAGTCATCGCCGTATGGAAATAACCCGGAGCGATGGCATTGACGCGAATACCGAGCGATGCCCATTCCGTGCCAAGTGCGCGCGTCATGCCTAGAAGGCCAGATTTGGATGAGCCGTAAGGCACCGCGGTCGGAATACCGACATAGGAGGTCAGCGAGCAAAGATTGATGATCGCGCCGCCGCTCTTGGCGGCAGCCATCCGTCGCGCCGCAGCCTGCGCGCAGAAGAAGGCGCCCTTCAGGTTGGTCGATACGATGCGATCCCACACCGCCTCGTCTACGTCGAGCGAGGGCTGGACTTGTTCATAGCCGGCGTTGTTGACCAGAATGTCGAGCCCGCCAAAGGCTTCCGCGACCTCGTCGACCACCACGCGGATGCGATCTGTGTCGAGCACGTCGAGAGACCGGCAAAGCGACCTTCGCCCGAATGCGCTAATTCGGTCCGCCGTCTCACCGAGGGAGTTTTCGTCGCGAGCGGTCACCGCGACGTCGGCACCAGCCGCGCAGAGCGCCTCCGCGATCGCCTGGCCGATGCCGCGGCTGGCGCCCGTCACCAGCGCCTTTTTTCCCGTCAGATCGAACAAGCGAGCGGCGTCCATGGCGTCACGGTTCCTGCATTCTCGAAAATTGCATGTGGGAAACGAACACCAGTTGCGGCCGGTTGTCTATACATCTTGCGATCTTCGCTGCCGGCCGATCACTGACCAGCGCCGGTGCGGGATTGATGTAAAGGTTTTCGCGGCCAGCCTTCGTCTCCTGCAGCAATCCTGCTCGGTCAGCTCTTTCCGATAAACCGAGGCCGCTTGGCGATGCGGGCCGAAGATGACCTCGACCAGCTCACGCTTCCGGCAGGGCCGTCGCACAAACACAGAAGATCAGCAAACGATCAGTTGACGGTGAAATCCGGATGGCAAGCCATCATCCCGCCATCTTGCTGGCAAGGCGAGGACGGTCGATATTTACGGCAAAGGAGTTCCATGTGGCCGAACCTCAGCTTTCCGTACGCAGCGCCAAAGCGCGTGATCTTGCACGCCGGCTTGCTCGGCGCGAGAACCGCTCGATCACCGACATAGTTGAACGTGCGCTGGAATACTATGAGGTCCGGGAAGCCGGTCGCGAGCCGGCATCGACGTTCTACGCTCGTATTGCCAGCGCCTATGGCACCGAAGTCGACCTTGAAGCAGTGAACCGGGATGATCGGCAGGTTCATGAGGGACCTGCGCTTTGATCTTCCTCGATCCTAACGTCATTTCCGGAACGCTGAAGAAGTCGCCTGATCTTGCCGTGATCGCGTGGTTGGTCAGCCACGACGCTGTACCTGCGCTTCCGACGTGACGATCGCCTTTGGCATCCAGAAAATTCGACCCGATCAGCGTGCCGAGCGGCTGGCACTCGGATTGGCGTCGTCGGTTTGCTGATCGGATCTCGGGCTGACCGAGGAAGCCGCGAAGGCCTACGGGGAAATCATCGGTACTGCCGTGCGGCAGGGCCGGGGGATGTCGGCGCACGACGGCATGATTGCTGCAATCTCAAGGGCGAATGGCGGCCGCTCGGCGACGCGGAATCTGGGTGACTTCTGCACGACTGGTCTCAAGTTGTTCTCCCCGTGGGAGTTCTGACCCGTCGGAAATGTTCTCATTCAGGATTGGAGGCGGGTTTTTTGCCGCTACAGTCCACTTGCTTTGCTGGGGTTGACGCGGAACCGATCGCGGCGGCGCTGACACGGAGACAGTCCGTGCGACGGACGCGGCCCTCGATCCACGCCACGATCGTTCTTGAGTTCGCGACCTGACCCACTCAATGCTGTCGTCCGAGACGTTCAATTCATCCAAGGCGGCACGATTTTCTTGCGCCGCCTGTCCAACCACCCTCGTTGCACGGCGGGTGATTGGACATTTGTTGGATCGCCATGCGGAAAATGGCGGGAGACAAGTTCAGTATGTTAGCGGCCCGCCCATGGTGCACGACGCTTAAGAACCTTGCCGGACTGTGGCTGTTCTTCTTTCGGGGCTACCACAGACAGAGGCAAGGAAGCCGCATGATTGGTATCTACGGTCATTTCGCTGTTGTCGACACCGGTAGCGAATCCGCGGGTCGGGTCGCGGTCTGGGTTTTGATTGGCAGCGAGAGAGACCCCTGTCGACAAGGCGAGGAGGGCCAAGACTGTTACAAGCTTGTTCATCGTATTTTTCCTTTCTTAGAATGAGCAGACTTGCCAATCGGCGCCTCGCGCGCGGTGCCGTATTGACTCCTGCTTGCGAAACCGCGGTCGGCTTTCTGTCTCGTCACCATGACGAGACTTCCTGCTCACGATTGAATTTACGCTACGCCTGTCGCAGAGGTTTGCCCGAGCTCCATCGAAATGTAACCGAATGTATGCGAGAGCCTCGTGGCTCCCCGGATTTCCGTCGCTTCGATAAATTTGGCTACAATTTTTATTCGGTCGCTTGTCCGCGTTTGGGCCGCCTATGACCGAACTTCGCCGATGCGGCCATGCGACAACACGCGAAGGTCATGACCTTCCAGTGGCTGTGGAAGTTCTCCAGCGTTGCCCGCGCGGCGCCCAGCGTCAGGCCGCTGGTGGCTCGCGATCGCGGCTTTAAGCCGCGCGTCGGCTGCGTTGATGTGCTCATGAAAAGATGGTAACGCAATATTAAATAGTGTTTCGGGTCGTTACCTTTGGCGGGGCGAATGGGATTGGTGATACCGCGGGCATGGCTGTGTGCCGGCCTCCTGATGGGCTTGATGATGTCCGCGACGCCGATCGAGCAAGCTTCGGCCGATGCGGTGCATGGTGCCATGGCCATCGGGCAGCGGACCTCCGTCCCGGTCGGCTATATCGAGTTCTGCCGAAGGCAGGCCGCAGAATGCAGAATTCGATCGGGCAAGGTTCCGCCAGTCCTTATGATCAGAGGAATGGAAGACAAGCTCGCGTCCGTCACCAAGCTTGTGAACAGATCGATCAGGCCCGTGAGTGATCTTGCCGTTCACGGAACGATGGAATTCTGGTCCTATCCTGACAGCGCGGTCGGCGACTGCGAGGACTACGTCCTGCTTAAGCGCCAGATGCTCAATTTGGCGGGCGTATCGCTCTCGAACCTTCTGATCACTGTCGTCAAAAAGAAGGACGGCGAGGGGCACGCAGTGCTGACGGTCAAGACCGACAAAGGCGACTATGTGCTCGACAACCTCAACGACGAGGTGAAGCTTTGGTCGGAAACTGGATATAGATTTCTAAAAAGGCAATCGTCCACAGACACAGGGCGCTGGGTTGCGATACTTGAACACCCCGATGTTCTGGTCGGGGCAGTCGACTAAGCCTTGAGAATCGCGCCTGGACTACACTTGGCACCTCCCATGCCATGTCCGAGAATAGCAGAGTTGGACAGAGGTCGTGTGAAACGCGATTTGCGTGACAGGCCTAGACGGCCTCCGCTCGCTAGCATGGCTCGGGTTTCAGGCGATGGGCGCTGCAGTCGACCGGCGCAGACCTCATGCCACAACTCGTACAAGCGGAGATGGGAATTCAATCCAAACTTGCACTATGTGGCGCACGAAGCGCGATTTGTTTGCGTCCCGCTACATTGATGCCAACCGCAATTTCGGCGGCCTTGCCAAGATCGGCTGCATAGCGGAGGAGAATCCTTTGTGCCTCCACGGTATCTTCTTCCGTGAGTACGCTTTGTACCCCCGGCAGATGGCGCGCGCGTCGAAACTCTGCGGGGCTGCACCCGAAACGGCCCCTGAACTTATTGTAGAACACAGCAGGATTGCCGAAACCGTTTCGCTCCATGATCACACCAACAGTATGATCTGTCCGGTGGAGTTCGTCCGCTGCGGTGTCCAAGCGCAGGCTTTGGCAATAGTCGCGGTAACCAATGCCCAAATGGCGCTTGAACAGGCGGGAAAGGTGGCTCAGCGTCAGTCCCTCAGCCGCGGCAATCGCACTCAGTCGCTGATTGTCTAATTGCCCTTCGACTGCACCCATAATCCTCAGGATTCGGTCTCGACTGTCGGACCGCAGGGGCGCTGCATCGCTATCTGCTTTCAGATGCGGGATCTGCCGATAGATGAAACAGGCAAGAAGATTGGCAACAGTCTGCCGAACTATGACCTCCTCGGGGCGACTCGTCTGATCAAGGATCAGCCGGGCCATGAAAGCCTTTATCGGAGCGATCCGATTCATGAACGGACGGCTATGGAGGAAGGAGCGGCAAAGGTAATGCCGGGATGCAAAACCGGGCAGGCCCATGCGCTCGAAATATCCAACATCGAGATGCGCGCCGCAGATCAGAGCATCGCGCGAAATCGAAGTCGAATTGTGCGGGACGTCGCTATTTATGATGATCACATCATCCTGCTTCATCTCGCAAGCCTGCTCGTCAACGACTAGGCGGAAGCTGCCTCGCAGCACGAAAAGTATCTCCATTTCACGATGCCAATGATAGGGCACATTGGCACGGCCATGCATGAAGGCACGGCAGTGAAAATCCTCCGCAGGCGCATGATCCTCGAAGCTACTGTCGCGGATTTGCAGTTCGCCGTCGGTTTTGAGATAAGCGATATTCATCATGGTTCCCAGGCCAACCTGCTTACTAGACATCAAAAACTGTCGTAGTTCCAGCGCAAGTTTCGCGGCTAGAAGAGAGCCGTGGCCTCGTGTCATCAATAGATCATCTCTTGGCGCAGCGGCGATGCCGCAATGGTGAGGCGAACCACCAGGGATGACCGGCGCGCGTCCGCAACAGCATATGGAATGACGATGACCTGGAATATTTCCGACAAGGAGCTGACTGGTCTGCTGGCGCAGATGAGCATCGAGGAAAAGGTCGCGATGGTCAGCGGCCACGGCCTCTGGCGGACGGTCGCCAACTACCGTCTTAACATTCCCGAACTGCTGATGACGGATGGCACATACGGTGTTCGCTATTCGATCGAACAGATCGACGGAGCGCATGACGCAGACAACCAGCTCGCCTCATTCCTGAGTGTCGTCAACACCGATCTCTCGACAGGGGTCGACAGTGCATTCGGCTCCACCCGTCCAGCAACATGCTTTCCGAATGGTTCGTCGTTGGCCTGTTCGTGGGATCTCAATCTCGCATATGAACTTGGCGAAGCGCTCGCTGCCGAATGCCAGGCGTTCGGCGTCAACATATTGCTCGGCCCAGGTGTCAATATCCGGCGTACGCCGCTGGCAGGGCGAAGCTATGAATATTACGCAGAGGATCCTCTGCTGACGGGTGATATTGCCGCCGCGGTCATCAGCGGCCTTCAGCGCAACGGGGTGGGGGCCTCGCTCAAGCATTTCGCGTGCAACAATTCCGAGGTCCAGCGCACGACGATGAGCTCGGTCGTCGAGGAACGTGCCCTGCGCGAGATCTATCTCGCCGGCTTCGAACGGGCGATCCGCAAGAGCGATCCCTGGACCGTCATGAGCTCCTATAACCGGCTCAACGATGTTCAAACCGCCGAAGATCACTGGCTGCTGACCGAAGTGCTGCGCGACGAGTGGGGATATGATGGCGTCGTGGTGTCCGACTGGCACGGCATCAAGGACCGGCCTGCTTCGATGAATGCGGGCAACGACCTCGACATGCCCGAAAGCGGCGCCCGCAAGCAGGAACTTCTGACAGCGGTCGAAGACGGCCAGGTGTCAATGGAGACGCTTGATCGCTCGTGCCTGCGCATCTTGAAGCTTGTGCGTCTGGCCCGAAACGGTGTGAAGCCGAATGCCGAGGCCGACTTCCAAAAGCATCATGCCTTGTCCCGGCGCATGGCGGCCGAGTCGATCGTGCTCCTGAAAAACGAGAACGCCAGCCTTCCCTTGCTCCCCGAGAAGCTCAAAAGGATCACGGTCGTTGGAGCCGCCGCCGTGGAACCGGTCATCCAGGGTTCTGGTTGCGCCACGACGAGGCCGACCGAGGTCGACATCCCGCTGGAGGAAATCCGCAAACGCGCACCCGGCGTGGACATCGACTATCACACGGTCGCGGATTTCGAGGCCGGTGGCAGCTCCGAGGCGGTGGCGCTTGCGGCGGTCGACGCCGCCGACGCTGTCCTGTTTTTCGCCAACACCGAGGTCGGTTATGACGGCGAGGGCTCTGACCGCAAGCATCTCAATCTGCATGACGGCCAGGACGCCCTGATCGAGCGACTATCCGCACGTAAAAGTAAAGTCGTGGTCATTCTCGCGACGCCGGACGCCGTGGTCATGCCCTGGGCCGATCATGTTGCAGCCGTACTTGCGGCTTTCTTCGGCGGGCAAGGTGCTGGCAGCGCGATCGCCGATGTTCTGTTCGGCAGCCGCAATCCGTGCGGCAAGCTGACCGTGACATTCCCCGTCCAGGTCGAGGACATACCGGGCTACCTCACCTATCCCGGCGAGGGCAATCGCCACATTTATTCGGAGGGCATCCACGTTGGCTATCGCTTCTACGACAAGCGCAAGCTCACGCCGCTGTTTCCTTTCGGTTTCGGGCTGAGCTACACCAGCTTCGAATATTCCAACCTGTCGGTCGATGTCGATCGGATTGATGCGTCGAGCTCGATCACGCTCGCGTTCGATATCACCAATACCGGTAGTGTGGCCGGCAAGGAAATCGCGCAGGTTTATGCGCGCCCGCACCAACCGCGGCTGATCCGCCCGATCCGTGAACTCAAGGGCTTCGCGAAAGTCTCTCTCGAGCCGGGCGAAACCAAGCGCGTCGAGATCAAGATCGAGAGCCGCGATTTGCGATACTACGACCCGCAGTATCGCCGGTGGCTGCTCGATGCTGGCAGCCTGACCTTCGAGGTCGGCGCGTCCTCTCGCGACATCCGTCTGGAGCGGACGGTCGAGGTCGAAGCTGCGGCACTGGCCTCCACCGTCCTCAATGTCGAAAGCCAGCCCTTCCTGGTCTTCGAGCACGAATTCGCCCGCCAGCGCTTCCGCGCCTTTCTCAAGCAGCGGCTCGATCTCAGCGATCAGGAAGCCGACAAGATGCTCGAATACTGCGCCGGCTCCTTCCTCGGAATCCACAAGACCGTCGCCTGGGTCGCGGGCGAGACAATCTCCAAGGCCGAAATGGCCGCATTCCTCGAAAGCCTCAACAAGGAGATGGGGATGATGCTCACCAAGGCTGCATAGACACCCGGGCGCCGCCTCGCGCGTTGCCGGACCGAGCGTCTCGGGAACAGAGACCTGCAATCAATGCCAACCAAGGGGAACTGCCATGAAATTTCGCCACCTATTGTCCACGATGAGCATCCTGGGCGCGTTCGCTGCCTCTAGTCCCGTGCTCGCCCAGACCGTCGACGTGCAGCACTACTGGACGAGTTCGAGTGAATCCAAGGCGATGAACACGATCGCCGACAGCTTCAAGCAGCGCGGCGGAAAATGGATCGACAGCCCGTCGGCCGATTTCGACGCGGCGCTTGCGGCGGCAACCAGCCGGATTGCCGGCGGCCAGCCGCCATCGGCGATCCTGATGACGCCAAGCTCGGCGCTGCGCGACCTTGCCAGCTCCGGTCAGCTTCGAGATTTCGACGATCTCGCCGCCAAGGGCGGTTGGCAAAAGGTGATGGCGCCGATTGTGTGGGACAAGCTCAATGTCGACGGCCACCTTGTTGCCTTGCCCGTCGGGGTGCATGCGCAGAACTGGGTCTGGTATTCCAAGCCCGTTCTGGAGAAACTCAAAATCAGCGAACCGAAGACCTTCGACGAGCTTTTCGCGGCTGCCGACAAGATCAAGGCGTCGGGCGGCATTGGCATCGCCACCGGCGGCGAACCCTGGCAGCAAGTCGGCATACTCTACAGCGCGTTTCTCGCTCTCGGCGGTCCCGAGTACTGGAATGAACTGATCGTCAAGCGATCCCCCGAAGCGCTCAAATCGCCTGTCCTGACCCAGGCTTTCGATATCTTTCGCAAGGTATCGACCTATGCGGATCCGGCGAGCCCCGGCCGCTCCTGGAATGACACGACGAACCTCGTCGTGACGGACAAGGCCGGTTTCCAGTTCATGGGCGACTGGGCACGGGGCGAGTTCCTCGCTGCCGGCAAGGTCGCGGGCAAGGACTTCGGGTGCTTACTGACGCCGGCCGAAAAGCCAGGATACGCGATCCTGATCGATGTGTTTGCATTCCCGGTAAACACCGACGACGACCGGATCAAGGGCCAGACGCTGCTCGCGGACTCGATCATGGAGCCCGCTGTCCAGGAAAAGATCGCCGAGGTCAAAGGCTCTGTCCCGTCGCGGACGGATGTGGATACGTCCAAGCTCGACACCTGCGCGCAAATCGGATCCAAGGCGCTTGCCACGCCGGGCGCCGCGGTCCAGGCAGCCTATGATGCGCTCGCAGGCGACCTTAACGGCCAGGTGACGGATCTGGCCGGGCAGTTTTGGACCGACAAGTCCATGACCACGCAAGCGGCCGTCGAGAGCTTTAGCAACATTCTGCAGAGCGAGTAAGAATCACGCAACCGGCTGGCGGCATCGCTGGCTGGTTGCCAACCCTTGAACTCGCGGGTCGCTCGGCATGACGCACCTATGATCCTGAAAGCGGTTTCATGAGAACCTGGTTGCATCGGCAGACGTTCAGGCCGGACATGACGGTCGTCTTCTTCTTCGGCATCGTGGCGGTGTTTTTCTACGGATCGATCTTCTGGACCGGCTACATGTTCCTGGCGCGGTCGGCGCGGGT
>NZ_RZTI01000009.1:0-74540 GCF_003997275.1 Mesorhizobium sp. M6A.T.Ce.TU.002.03.1.1 | reverse complement strand
CGCGTTCGCCGCTGATCCCCATTTACAATTTCGTGGGCTTCGACCAATATATCAAGCTCTTCACGAACCACCGCTGGCTGGTGTCTTGCCTGAACATGGTGATTTTCGGCGTGCTCTACATCGTTGGCACGCTCGCCTTCGGCACGCTGCTTGCCGTTTTCGCCGACCGCCGCATCAGGGCCGAGTCGCTGTTTCGAACCATATTCCTCTATCCGCTCGCCGTATCGCTGATCGTCACCGGTCTTTCCTGGCGTTGGGTGCTCGACCCTGTGAACGGCTTGCAGGGGCTTGTGCGCGGCATGGGTTGGGAGAATTTCAGCTTCGACTGGCTCACCGATCCCGACCGGGCGATCTACACGCTGGTGATTGCCGGCATCTGGCATTCGGCCGGGTTGATCATGGTCATCATTCTCGCCGGCTTGCGCGGCGTGGACGAAGACCTCTGGAAGGCGATCCGCATGGAGGGCATTCCCCTCTGGCGTGCCTATCTGCAAGTCATTTTTCCCGGTATGCGGCCGGTCGTGGCTTCCTGCGTCGTGCTTTTGATGTCGGACGTTATTCGAGGCTACGACCTTGTCATCGCCATGACCAAGGGAGGGCCCGGCATTGCCACGGAAATGCCGGCGAAGTTCGCTGTCGACTATTATTTCGCACGGGTCAATCTCGGCCTGGCTTCCGCCGCCTCGATCGCGATGCTGGTCCTCTCGCTCTTGCTGTTGGCACCTTATTTCTACAGTGAGTTCAGGAGGCGCACGTGACGCGAAGCCTTCCTGGCGAACGCTCCGTGTTCGGCCCACGCGCGGCGCGTCTCGGTCTCTATGCGTTTCTCTTCGCTTCGGCCGCCTTCTTTCTCCTGCCGCTGCTGCTGGTGATCAGCAACTCGCTGAAGCCGATGGAGGAAATCCGCCAGGGCAATCTTCTCGCTCTCCCCGTCAAGCCGACTTTCGATGCGTGGCTGACGGCATGGAAAAGTGCTTGCACCGGGCTCGAATGCGGCGGGGTGCGCCCAGGCCTGTGGAACTCGATCAAGATCACCGTTCCAGCCGTCGTGATCTCGACGCTGGCAGGCGCGCTCAACGGCTATGCGCTGGCGCAGTGGAAGTCACGCCACGCCAACCTGATCATGCTTCTCGTCATGGTCGGCCTATTCATCCCCTATCAGGCGATGCTCTATCCGACGGTGAAGATCCTGAGCAGCCTCAGTCTGTTCCGCACCTATAGCGGTATCATTCTTGTCCATGTCGTCTACGGCTTGCCTTATACGACGCTGCTGTTCCGAAACTTCTACGTTGGCGTGCCGGAGGAGATCAGCCGGGCCGCGCGCATGGAAGGCGCCAGTTTTCTCAGGACGTTCCGGTCCGTCATTCTCCCGCTGTCGACCAACATCCTGGTCGTCGTGGCGATCCTGCAATTCACCGGCATATGGAACGATTATCTGCTCGGGCTGATCTTCGCCGGCAACGACAATTTGCCGATGACGGTTCAGCTCACCAACATCGTCAACAATGCTCGGGGTTCGGCCTCGCCCAATGTCAACATGGCCGCCGCGGTCATCACCGCCATTCCGACGCTCATCGTCTATTTCCTCTCCGGCCGCTATTTCGTGCGCGGCATCGCCGCCGGTGCTGTGAAGGGTTAGCCATGTCCAGTGTATCCATCCGGAAAATCAGGAAATCCTTCGCCGGTCTGACCGTCCTGGATTCGGTCGACATGGAGATCGCTCCCGGCGAATTCATCGTCATTTTAGGTCCGTCGGGGTGCGGAAAGTCGACCCTGCTCAACGTGATCGCCGGACTTGACGATTGCGACTCCGGCCAGATCGTGATCGACGCAGTCGATGTCAGCGGCCTGGAGCCAAGCCAGCGGGGACTGGCGATGGTGTTTCAATCCTATGCGCTTTTCCCTGCCATGACCGTGCGGCGCAATCTCTCCTTCGGCATGGAAGTCGCTGGCACGCCCAAGCCGACGATCGTGCAAAAGGTAGACTGGGTGGCGAAGCTCCTGCAAATCGAGGCGCTGCTCGACCGCAAGCCGGGCCAGTTGTCAGGCGGTCAGCGCCAGCGGGTCGCGATCGGCCGAGCGCTCGTGCGCTCATCCAGCATCTGCCTTTTCGATGAGCCGCTGTCGAACCTCGATGCCAAGCTGCGCGCCGAGACGCGCGTCGAGCTCAAGCAACTGCACGAGACGCTGAAGTCCACCATGATCTATGTGACGCATGACCAGATCGAAGCCATGACAATGGCCGATCGCGTGGCCGTGATGCACAAGGGCAGGGTCGAGCAGTTCGCTCCTCCGCAGTCGATCTACGAGAAGCCGGCAAGCCTCTTCGTCGCCGGCTTCGTGGGATCGCCTGCCATGAATCTTCTTGAGGGCAGCCTGGACGGCGCGGGGCGCTTTCTGGTCGGCCAGCGCAGCATCGGCTCTTCCGCCTATCCTTTCGAAGATCCGTCAACCGCGGGCGAGGCGGTGCTCGGCATTCGGTGCGAGGACATCGACGTCGTCGAGCCGGGTTCGCCTGACAGCATTCCCGCCAAGCTCGCCTTCACCGAACTTCTGGGCGCCGATGCCCTCGGCTGGTTCGACTGCCTGGGCAAACGCATGAGCGTCAGGCTCGGCGTCGATGCCGCCCGCTCGATGCGCAAGGAGGTCGGCCTTCGGTTCGACATGGCGAAGGCTTCCTTCTTTTCAGCGTCGACCGAACGGCGGCTGTGAGGAACACGAGAACTCAATCAACCGGCGGCACAAACGCCGCCGAGGCATCCATGGAGACTTCGGTTGTCGTATGAAAAGCTGATGGATGGCGCGTTCGATGCGCTGATCGAAGAGATGACGGATGCGGAGAAGGTGTCGCTTGTTTCGGGCCACCGCATGTGGAAGACGGCGGCGATCGAGCGTCTGGGCATCCCGCAGATCGTCATGACCGACGGCACCTACGGAGTGCGTTACTCCATCCCGCAGATCCATCAGGATGAAGCCGGGGGCCAGGATTTCGCGGCGTTTCTCTCCGTCGTCGACCAGAAAGCCGATGACGTGCAGATTGCCTGGGGACAGGTCAGACCCGCGACCTGCTTTCCAAACGGATGCAGCATCGCCTGTTCGTGGGACACAGACCTTGCGCGTGGGTTGGGCGAGGCTCTCGCACGCGAATGCCAGGAATTTGGCGTTCATCTGCTGCTCGGACCGGGGATCAATATCCGTCGCACCCCGCTCGGCGGCCGTTCCTACGAATATTATTCCGAAGACCCGATCCTTACAGGGGATTTCGCGGCGGGCGTCATCGGCGGTCTGCAGGAGAACGGCGTCGGCGCGTCGTTAAAGCATTTCGCCTGCAACAATTCCGAAGTCGAGCGAACGACCATGGATTCCGTGGTCGAGGAACGCGCGCTGCGGGAAATATATTTCGGCGGCTTCGAGCGCGCGATCGCCAAAAGCAATCCCTGGACTGTCATGAGTTCCTACAATCGCTTGAACGGCGTCCAAGCTGCCGAGAACCCTTGGCTCCTCGACGAGGTGTTGCGAGGGGAGTGGGGTTATGACGGCGTGGTTGTCTCCGATTGGCACGGCATCAAGGATCGACCCGCCTCGCTGGCGGCCGGCAACGACCTCGACATGCCGGAAAGCGAAACGCGCAAGGCCGACCTGCAGGAGGCGATCAAGGCGGGCAGGATAGACCGCGCCGTGCTCGACAAGGCCTGTGCACGCATGCTCGGTCTGATCCGGCGCGCCAAGCGCGGGGAAGCCCGGGGGCGGGTTTTCGATCGTGCCGAGCATCATTCGCTGGCCCGCCGGATGGCGGCCGAATCCATCGTTCTGCTGAAAAACGAGGGCGCACTCCTGCCGATCTCGCCAGCGAAGGTGAAGCGTATTGCGATCGTGGGCGAGGGAGCCCGCACCCCCGTTATCCAGGGCTCCGGCTGCGCCACGACGCCACCGACCTCGGTGGACGTGCCGTTGGACGAAATCCGCAAACTCGCCGGCGCCGATATCCAGATCGAAATCTTCCGGGGCACGAGCGGGATCGCCGAGGACCGCGAGACGCTGATTGTTGAAGCCGAGACGGGTGCCGCCGGGGCCGACGTCGTGATCGTGTTCGTCAATGTCGAGAGCGGCTATGACGGCGAGGGCTCCGACCGCCGCACGCTCGATCTCGCCCACGGCCATGACGAATTGATCGAACGGCTTGCCGCCGCCAATCCAAATCTGGTTGTCGTCATTGCCAGCCCCGACGCCGTTGTCATGCCGTGGATCGACAAGGTGCAGGCCGTGGTCGAAACCTTCTTTTCCGGTCAGGCCATGGGCGGCGGCCTCGCCGATATCCTGTTCGGCCGGGTTAACCCGTGCGGCAAGCTTACCACGACCTTCCCGAAACGAATGGAGGACATGCCGGCCTATCTCACCTATCCGGGCGAGAATGGGCGCCACCTTTACAGCGAAGGCATCCATGTCGGCTATCGGTGGTACGATGCCCGCGACATCGAGCCGCTTTTTTCGTTCGGCTTCGGATTGAGTTTTACCGAGTTCGCCTACTCCGATCTCTCGCTGGACCGGTCGGAAATCCGGCGTGGTGAACGCGTTTCCGCGAGCTTTACCGTTACCAACACCGGAGCGGTGGAAGGCAAGGAAATCTGCCAACTCTACGCCCGTTACGGCAAGCCCCGCCTCAAACGGCCAATCCGCGAACTGAAGGGCTTCTGCAAGGTTGCTCTGCGCTCCGGCGAAAGCCGCAGGGTCAGCATCGAGTTGACAGCGCAGGATCTCTGCGCCTTCGACCCGGCGCGCGGAGACTGGACGCTCGATGGCGATACGATCGGGATCGAGGTCGGTTCGTCATCGAGGGATATCCGGCTGGTGGCGCCTCTGCGAACCATTTCTTCCATCTCGGAACATCGGCCCATCGAATGGGACACACAGCCGGTCTTCGTGCTTCGAAATCCGATCGCACGTCGAAAATTCGTCGCCTTTCTGCAAGGCCAGCTCGGCATCTCAGCGCAGGAGGCGGATACGATGCTGGAGCACTGCGCCAATTCCTTTTTCGGCATATTCACGACCTTCGACCGCCGGCTTCGCCGCAGTTTTCCGAAAGCCGACATCGAAAGACTGCTCTGCGAGATCAATGGCGATACAGATGAGCGGGACTATCAAGCCGCGTAAGCTCTGCACGGGTGCTCCCCTGCCGCAACGACCCAATCGTCTTTGATCTCTATTGGTCAGTGCGCCGCTGAAAAGGTGGATCGTCGGAGTCGGGCGGACGTGCGGTCTACTGGGAATGGCTGGCGCCGGAAGAGCGGAAGGCTGTTGCGGCGATCAAGGCCGCCTTCGATCCGCTGGGCATCATGAATCCTGGCTGCCTAATGCATGTCGCGCAAAAGTGCGCAGCGGTTTTGCGATAACGACATGCATAAAAACAAGAACTTAAAGCGCGTCGCATGAATCCGTTCAAACGCGACGCGCTTTAGTGTCCGGCCGATATTTGTGCCGATTCCGCTCGACGGCACGATTCCCGGCAGCGTTGCAACGGGACCCTCTGCCGCGTCTGGTGGGCCGCGCTCACCCGTAGCGGGAGCAAATCGCGTACACAGCCGCCAGATAGGTGAGTGCAATCGTGACGTAGGAGACCGCGAGTTCGACTGCGATAGAGGTGATTTGAAACAGCATCACCGAGAAAGCCTTTGTTAAGCCTAACTTATTAATACGCGCTAATTCTGACTCTTACCACCCCCCAGAACAAGATACGCAACTACTGTCGGCAGCTTTGCCGTTCAGCATGGGGACCACGCATTGTGCGCACGCTAGCACCTGCGCGGCGCGGCAGGCGCCAAGTCCGATGCGTGTATTTTCTAACGCCGAGACCAAAAGCGGCGTTTACTGGCCCAAGATCATGTCTGAAGCTCTCTGTCCGATCATCATACTGGGCGCATTGGTGTTGCCGCCGATCAACTTCGGCATGACAGACGCATCCGCGACCCGCAAGCCTGCGATGCCGCGCACCTTGAGCGTTGCCGGATCGACGACAGCCATCGCATCCGTCCCCATCTTGCAGGTTCCCACTGGGTGATAAACGGTCAGCGCTTCGGCGCGCAGATAGGCCAGGATTTCGTCGTCGCTACGCACATCCTTGCCCGGCAGCATCTCCCTGCCTCTGATCTCGTCGAACTCGGGTGCGGCAAAGATTTGACGCGCAATCTTGATGCCTTCGACCAGCACCTTGGCGTCCTCCTCGTCGGAGAAGAACCGGTGATCGATCAAGACATCCCGGCTCGATGCATGGCCGGACAATTTGAGTTCGCCAACGCTTTTGGGCCTAAGGACGCAGGTGTGAATTGCGTACCCATGCCCATACTCCAGCAGTCTGCCGCGATGGCTGCGATAGCCGGGCACAAAGTGGAACTGAATGTCGGGAATGCCATCTGCGTACTTCGTCTTGGCAAAGCCGCCGGCCTCGACATAGTTCGTGCTGAGCATGCCCTTTCGGCCGACGAAATACTGAAAAGGCGCTGCTAACATGCGGGGGAGATTCAGCAGCGACAGGCCCAGCGTCTTGGTGCTTGAGGAGCGGACTGTGATCATGCCGTCCACATGGTCCTGCAGGTTCTTGCCCACTCCCGCCAGATTAAGGATCGGATCTATGCCGATCTCTCGGAGCTCGGCCGCCGGGCCGATCCCGGAAGCTAGCAAAATCTTCGGTGAGTTGATCGCGCCGGCCGAGAGCACGATCTCGCGGTTAGCAGATAGCGTCTTCTGCTCGCCCTGGTGCCGCACCCTTACGCCCGCTGCACGCGCCTCCGTTATTTTGAGGTCGATAACCTCGCATTCGCTCAGAACGGTGAGATTTTTGCGATCGAGCACCGGGCGCACGAAAGCGGTGAAACTGCTGAAGCGCTGACCGCGATCTTGCGTGACATTGTATATCCCGAGGCCGAACTGGCTTTCGGCATTGAAATCGTTGTTGACAGGGAGGCCTGAATTGTTCCCGGCTTTGACGAACATCTTTGAAAGCACGTTCGGATCGCGTGGGCTGTCGACCAGCAGCTCTCCGCTTGTGCCGTGGTACTGGGGGTTTTGGCCAAGCAGATTGCGCTCGAGCTTCTTGAAGACGGGAAGCACGTCGCTATACGCCCAACCTGTGCAGCCGAGCCGCGACCACTCGTCATAATCTTGGGCGGCGCCCCTGATATAGACCATCGAGTTGATCGAGCTCGAACCGCCCAGCGCCTTGCCACGATTGACCGGAATCCTGCGGTTATCGAGGTGCGGCTGAGGCACGCCGACAAAGCAATAGTCATAATTCGGATTGCCGTAGAGCGAGAGGATTCCCGCCGGCACTCTCACCCGCACGCTGTTGTCGCTTCCGCCGCCCTCGACGAGGCAGACCCGCACGGATGGGTTCGCGCTCAGGCGATTGGCGAGGACGCAGCCTGCCGAACCTGCGCCAACCACGACATAATCATAAGTATCGGCCGACATTCACCGCGCCTTCAAAGAAAATGGAACGGGCCGGAAATCTTGGTAACCGGCCCGCCGACCTTACTGGAGGAGTTGCGTCCAGACTTTCGTGACAAGTTCCTGGGCTGCAGGCGAACACGCTTCGCCCATTTTCACCGGAACGGTTGGGAAAAGCTCGGGAGCGTTTTCCTTGGAGTAGAGCGCTTTCGTCTCGTCGATCTTCACCGGGGAGGAATGGCCGTAATAATTATACTCGTCCGTCGCGTTGTCGATCTCAGCCATAAAGTCGATGAACTTCTTGGCATTGTCGATATTGGCCGCACCCTTCGGCACGACATAGGAATCCAGCCAGCCGACCAGGCCTTCCTTAGGCATCGCGTACTCAACGTTGGCCTTGTCGTTGCGGCGAACGCGCATGGTATTGCCGTCCCACCAGAAGTGGGCGCCAACCTCGCCGCCACCGATCCGGTTCTCAATATTGTCGCTGGAGTAGGCAGCGACGTAAGGCTTCTGCGCTTGCAAGAGATCCAGAACGCGCTTCATTTCCTGAGGATCTTCGCTGCAATATTTGATGCCGAGATAGTTCTGCGCAGCCGAAACGACTTCGTCAGGTTGCGCAAGGCTGGCGATTTTACCTCGCAGTTCGACCGGCGGCTCAAAATAGGTCTTCCAACTATCGACCGGACCCTTGTAGACGTCGCGGTTGACGGTGTAGCCGGCGTTGCCGAAGGCAAGCGGGATCGAATGATTGCCGGTCGGATCCCACCATGGCTTCTGCCATTCCGGCAGGATTTGCTGGTAGGCAGCCATGGAGCTGGCGCCAATGTCCTCGAGCAGTCCGCTGTCGATCATGATCTTCACGAAATGCTGCGAGGGCGTCACGATGTCGTAGCCGGAGGAGCCTGCCTGGAGCTTCGTCAGCAGATCCTCATTAGACGAGAATGCATCGACGGTGACGTCGATACCCGTTTCCTTTTCGAATTTTGCGACGACGTCCGGAGCGATGGAGTCGGCCCAAGCGTAGATCGAAAGCTTGCCTTCAGCATGAGCCGAGACGCTGAAGGCCAGTCCTAGCGCGCTGGCGACGACGAGTGATGTGACACGCGGATTTTTGAACATGTCGTTCCCCTTAATTTCTTGTTCTCCAAGGCAACGATAGCCCACATGCGCCAGCAATAAATTTGAATTCGCCGATGTGGTGGTTAGGTAAAAACTTGCTTCGCTATCTCTGCCGCTGCAGCAGAAAAGCGACCGTCGCCAGCGCGATAGAGGCCAGCATTATCAATGTCGATATTGCGTTGAGCTGCGGCGACACGCCTTGCTTGATCAGCGAGAAGACGTAAACGGGCAGAGTGGTCGCGCCGCCGGAATTCAAGAGATTGCTGGTGATGAAATCGTCCATCGAGATGACGAACGCAAGCATCGCGCCGCTGAGCACTCCCGGTAGAATGAGCGGCAGAGTTACGCGTCGGAAAGCGATCCATGCCGACGCGTAAAGATCGCGCGCGGCTTCTTCCAGATCAGCATCCATGCCCTGCAGGCGGGCACGTATGGGCAGGAATGCGAACGGGATGCAGAAAGTCGTATGCGCGATGATCAGCTTTACGATGCCATTCGCGAGGCCGATCTGGGAAAACAGGATCAGCGTGGCAACGGCAACGACAATTTCCGGCAGCAGCAGAGGCAGATTGACGACTGTCTCGGAAAGGCCGCGGAAACGAACGTCCCTTCCGCGCACGATTACCAATGCGGCCATTAGAGCCACGATTGTCGAGATCGTGGTAGCGATGACGGCGACGATGAGTGACACCTTCACGGCGGAAACCAGCGCTGAGTTGGATAGCGCCGCCGTATACCAATGAAGCGAAAAACCGCCCCAATTGGAAACGATGCGATTGGCGTTGAACGAGTAGAATACCACCACCGATATGGGCAGATAGAGATAGACGAAGAAAAGCAGGCTGAAGAGCCCGAAACCGGGGTAGCGCCTGACATCGGAACCGTTTGTCATAGTGCGAGCTCCGTCGTTTCCCTCCGTACGGCCCGCAATCCTCTGGCAACAAGGAATATCAGAACTGCCGTCATCAGAACGATGGATATGGCAGCGCCCAACGGCCAATTGCGCGCCGCGCCGAATTGCAGTTGGATCAGATTTCCCATCATCATCGACTTGCCGCCGCCGAGCAGCGTCGGCTCCAGCACTGCGCCGAGGCACGGAACGAAGACCAGAATAGCGCCAGCCAGCATTCCCGGCTGACAGAGAGGCAGGATGACACGGTGTAGCGTGATGAGGCGGCTTCCGTAAAGATCGTGCGATGCCTCGATAAGCGCCGGGTCGAGTTTCTCGATGGAGGCGAAAATCGGCAAAATCATCAGCGGGATGTAGCTGTAAACGAGGCCGATCAGCATGGCGGTGTCACCGAACAGCAAACTGTCCATATCATCGATCAACCCGAGCGCGCGCAACGTCTTTTCGATCACGCCTTCATTGCCGAGAATGATGATCCAGGAGTAGACGCGCACGATCATCGAGACCCAGAACGGCAAGGTTACGAGATAGATCAGAGCGACCTTGAGCGACGGCTTTTGCAACGAGATGAAATGGGCGACCGGGAAGCTGAGGACCAAGCAGATCAGCGTCGTCCCGGCCGAAAGCAGGAGAGTTCTCGCAACGACGATCAGATATTGTGGATTAAATTCGAGCTCGCCCGCCCAGCCTTCATTGAACAGTATCTGCTTGTAGGGTGCGGTGGTGAAAACATATTCGAAACCACCATACGGTCCACGGGTAGAGAACGAGACGAGAACGATGATGCCGACCGGTATGATCAATGTGAGGAACATGATCAGATGCGTCGGCAAAAGCCCCAGCACGTTCCAGCCCGGGCTCTTGATATGCCGCGTCATGCACCGAGGATCCGCACGGATTCGGCGGCAAAGCCGACTTTCACCGACTGCCCGATCTCGAACATCTGGCCGCGGCTGACACTGTTGCGCTTGGAAATGCGCAGCCTGATGCCGCCCGTTTCAACGAGATAGTATGTGTAGCCGCCGAGATAATTGGTGCCCATGATCGTGCCATCGACAGCTATCGGGTTGTCCTGGGCAGGCAGGCTGATTTTCTCCGGGCGTATCGACATGAAGGCCTTCTGGCCGGCGACTGCTTTCTTGTGAGAAGCCGTCAAGGTCATGCCGAGCTGCGTTGTCACGGTCGCCTGCTCGCCGTCGACGGCAATCACCTCGGCGTCGAGGAAATTGGTCTCGCCGATGAAGTCGGCGACGAAGCGGTTTGACGGCTCCTCGTAGATCGCGGCAGGCGTGCCAAGCTGCTGGATTTCGCCATCGCCGAGAACGCAGATGCGATCCGACAGGTCGAGAGCTTCTTCCTGGTCATGGGTGACGAAGACGAAGGTGATACCGGTCTTGCGCTGCAGGATGCGCAGCTCGTCGCGCATAGCCTGGCGTAGCTTCAGGTCGAGTGCCGAGAGGGGTTCGTCGAGCAAAAGGACTTCCGGTTCGGGCGCCAATGCGCGGGCGAGCGCGACGCGCTGGCGCTGGCCGCCCGACAATTGCTGCGGCTTGCGCCCGGCAAATGCCTCCATATGGACCAGACGAAGCATGTCAGCGACGCGCGCATCGCGGCGGTCCTTTGACCAACCCAGGTTTTCAAGCCCGAAGCCGATGTTCTGTTCAACGCTCATGTGCGGAAACAGGGCGTAGCTCTGGAACACGGTGTTGACCCGCCGCTTATGCGGCGGCAGTCCCTGTATATTTGATCCGTGCAGGAAAATTTGCCCCGTCGTTGGCTGCTCGAAGCCGGCGATCATGCGCAACAGCGTGGTCTTGCCGCAGCCGCTCGGGCCAAGCAGCGTAAAGAACTCATTGTCGTAGATGTCGAAGGAAACGGGCTTCAACGCCTGATAGGTGCCGAATACCTTGGACACGCCCTTGATCTCGACAGCCTTTCGAGGTGCGCGCAGGCAGGCCTCGTCATTCATGGTCTGGGCGCTCCGGTAAGTCTTTGCGAGCTCGGGCGATGAAGGATTTTCAACGCCGCGCCACCAAGGGTGGGCGCGGCGTCGATCAGAGGCTACATCTTCTCCCATTTGCCGTTGCGGACGACGAACATGTCGACGTCGATGGCCATGTTTGTTTGTCCGTTCGCGTCGAACGAGACTTCTCCCAGAATGCCGTTGTGATGGATGTCACGAATGGCTTTGCTCAGGGCCTCCTTGTCGTCGATGCCCTTTTCCTTGATGACATCGAGCAGCATCTGCGTGGCCTCATAGGCATATTTGGCGTAGGAACCGGCAGGATCGGTGTAGCCCTTGGTTTCATAGGCCTTACTGAATTCGTCGAGCTTCGGGTTCGACTGTACGGCCGGGGTTCCCGCAATCGTGCCCTCGGCGGCTGCGGCTGCGATCTCGATGAACTTCGGATCGTATATGCCCGAAATTCCGTACATGGGCAGACTGCCTATTCCAAGGTCGGCCATCTGGCTGCGCACAAGCGCTGCTTCGGTGACAACGCCACCGAAGTAGACAGCATCAGGCGCCGCCGCCTTCGCCGTGGTCAGCATGGCACGGAAATCGGTGGTGCCGACCGCGGCTGCGTCCGACGAGACGATCTCTCCGCCAGCAGCCTTGAAGAAATCGCCGAACCACTTGGTGTTGGCCGCGCCGTAGTCGGTCGTGTCGGAGATGATCGCGATCTTCTTGACCTTGCCTTGTTTGGCAATGGCTTCGGCCAGCGGCTTGTTTTCGTTGACCAGCGTTGGCGTCACGCGGGTCACGTTCGCGAAATTCTGCTCGGTGATCTTCGGGCTGACCGCGCCCCAAATGATGAACGGCATCTGCGCGCGATTGAAGACCGGGATCGTCGCCAGCGCGACCGAGCTGTTCCAATGTCCGGTCGCGGCAATCACCGACGGATCGTTGACCAGCTTTTGGGCCGCTGAAACGCCGACGGCCGGATCGGAGGCATCATCGAGGACGATGCCTTCCACCTGGTGCGGATAACCGCTGGCATTGGCTTGCTCGATCGCGAGCAGGAAACCGTTGCGGGCGCCCAGACCCTGCTGGGCGTTTCCGCCGGAGAGCGGTCCAATGAAGCCGAGTTTGATCTGGTCGGCCTGAGCCTGGGCGGCGCCCAGTGCAATGGCGAACAGAGACCCAGCCAGAATTGACGATACGCGGATAAGCGCGCTGCGCCTGTTTTGCATGGTTCCACCTCAATAGAATTATCTGCCGCCGTCGTAGCGACCCGGCCGATCGTGATCGTCGGCTGATCATCAGTGTATTGGCGCGTATTCGGTGATGAAATTCGGAAATTGTGACTCGTGAGTTCGGAGATTCGTTCTGTCCGCACGGCATGGCGGTTGATACCCGTCTGCTCCCGATGGAGGCGAGCACGATGACGGAACTGCTTGTCCAGCAGCTGGTGAACTGGATAACCCTTGGCTGCATCTATGCCTTGCTGGCTATAGGATTTAGCCTGATCTTCGGTGTCCTCAACGTCATTCATTTCTCTCACGGCGACGTCGCAACGACGGCGCCGTTCATCTCGCTGGCGCTCGCCCAGGCGTTAGCGACGGCAGTTGGGGCCTCGAGCCCCGCTTGGCTGGTGATTTCGGTTCCGGCAGCCATGTTCGCCGTCGGATTGATAGGCGTCTTGCTGGACAAGCTGGTTATCAGGCGCTTTCGCGACGCCCCTGCCATGATGGCGCTGGTGGCGACGGTGGCACTGGGTATCGTCATCCGCGAACTGATCCGTCATCTCTATCCACAGGGATCAAACCCGCATGCCTTCCCGCGCCTGGTGTCGGGCATGGCTTTCGAAGTCTCCGGCGTTGCCATCAGCTGGTTCGCGCTGCTCGTGGTTGTGCTGACCGTCGCGTTGGTGGTCATGCTGTTCGTCTTCCTGCGCTTGACCCCGCTCGGCCTGCGCATCCGGGCGGCCTCGGAGGACCGGATCGTGGCGCGGATGATGGGCATCCGTGATGCACGCGTCTTTCGTGCAACTTTCTTCATCGCCTCAGCGATCGGCGCCACTGCCGGCCTTTTGTTCGCGAGCTATGCCGGCGTGACACGGTTCGACTTCGGTGTCATGGCCGGCCTGCTCGGCTTTTCCGCTGCGGTAATCGGCGGCCTCGGCTCGATGCCGGGCGCCATACTGGGCGGACTGATCATCGCTGGCATCGAGGTGCTTGCGCAGACATTTGTGCCCGATGGTGCTTCCTATCGATTGGTGTTCGTCTTCCTGCTCGTCATCGCCGTGCTCATCTTCCGCCCGGCCGGCCTGCTTGGGCGCACCGTCATGGAGAAAGTCTAGCATGCAGGGTAGCGCTTCACTTGCTGCGCCGGGCAAGGCGGCGGCCGCAGTCTTCGCCATCGCCTCGCAACTTTGCGGGGCAGCGTTTCTCTACCTCATTTTGAAGGTTGACGGCGGCTGGCAGGTGGTCGGCCTGCTGGCTTTGCTCGGCTTCGGCTTCTACCTGTTGGAGAGGCTGCCGTGGATCGGCGACTACGCGTTGGCCAGCTTTGCCCGTGCTCCCCTTGTGGCGATGGCTACCGCGGCGGTCATCGTTGTGGCTTTTCCATTCGTCGTCGGCTCGAATACCTATATGCTGCATCTGCTGATTGTCGCCCAGCTCTATGCCGTGCTCGCGCTGGCGCTCAATTTCCAGCTCGGCAGTGCCAACATTCCGAACTTCGCCACCGGCGCTTCCTACGGCATCGGGGCCTATGTGTCGGCGTTGCTGGCGATCAACTTCGGTATCAGTTTCTGGCTGACACTGCCGGTCGCGGCGCTGGCTGCAACACTGTTCGGTTTCATCATCGGCATTCCTTCGATGCGCACGCGTGACACCTATCTGGCGCTGGTCACCATCGCCTTTGGCGTCGTGGTCCAGCAGTTGCTGAACAACTTCAGCTGGACCGGCGGGCCCAACGGACTGGTCGGCATTCCTGCGCCCAGCCTGTTCGGGCATTCCTTCGCCGACCCGCTGGTGATCTTCGGTTGGAAGCTGCCGAGCCAGGCGAACTTCTATTATCTGGCGGCGGCGCTGGTCGTCGTCGCCATCGTCACGGCGCATCGGTTGCATGGCTCGCGCATCGGGCTGGCCTGGAACGCACTGCGCGCCGACGAGATCGCCGCCAAGGCGCAAGGCATCAATGTGGCGTGGTTCAAGGTGTTGGCGTTCGCGGTCGATGCCTTCCTGGCCGCCTTTGCCGGCACGATCTACGCCTTCTACGTGTCCTACATTTCCCCCGACAATTTCACCTTCCTCGTCTCCGTCACCATCATGACCATGGTCATCGTCGGCGGCATGGACAACATTTTCGGCGTCATCGTCGGTGCGTTCATGCTGACCATCCTGCCCGAGAAACTGCGCGCCTTCGCCGACTACCGCCTGCTGTTCTTCGGCGTCGTCATCATCGGCTTCCTGATGATCCGGCCGCAGGGGTTGTTCCCGCAACGCATGCGGCGATACGGGGGCGATCTGTGAGCGCGCTTCTCAAAGTCGAGAATTTGACGATGCGCTTCGGCGGGTTGGTCGCGCTCAACGATGTCAGCCTTTCGATCGACAAGGGCGCGGTGCTCGCCGTCATCGGCCCGAATGGCGCCGGCAAGTCGACGCTGTTCAACGTCGTGACTGGCGTCTACCGGCCGACCTCCGGCCGGGTGACGTTCAACGGCGCCGAGATCACCAGCCGCCCGTCCTATGAAGTCGTCGATCGTGGCATCGCCCGCACATTTCAGTCGTCGCGGCTGTTCTCGGACCTCAGCGTCCTCGACAACGTCATCATCGGGATGCACACCCGCACGAAGACCGGCGTGCTGGATGCGCTGTTCCGGCCGGGCGCGTCGCGCCGCGAGATGGCGGCCTGCGTGGAAAAGGCCGAAATCCTGCTCAAGCTCGGATCCGGCGGTCTGTTCGAACAGCGTTATCGGCCAGCGGGAACGCTAGCGCAGGCCGACCGGCGCCGGCTGGAGATCGCCCGCGCGCTGGCCTCGCAGCCCAAGCTTTTGCTGCTCGACGAGCCGTCGGTCGGCATGGACGATACGGAAACCGACGCATTGGTGGCCGACATCGTGCGGTTGCGCGCGGAAAACCCCGAGCTGTCGGTGATCCTGATCGAGCACGACATGCGGGTGGTCGAGGCTTTCCCGCAGCACGTCACCTGTATCGACTATGGCAGCAAGATCGCCGAAGGCGACTTTGCGGCGGTGCGCGCCGATCCGCGCGTCCAGGAGGCCTATCTCGGGAAGGCGGTCGCCCATGCTTGAGCTGAAGGGTGTCGATACCAGCTACGGGGCGGTGCCGATGCTGCGCGGCGTGGCGATGAGCGTGCATCCCGGCGAACTGGTCTGCCTGCTCGGGCCGAACGGCGCCGGCAAGACGACAACCTTCATGACCGTGTGCGGCGTTGTGCGCGCCCAGCGCGGCAAGGTCGAGGTGATGGGCAGGGACATGGCGACGCTTGGGACGGAAAACCTGGCGTCGCTCGGTGTCGGCCTTGTTCCGGAAGGGCGCCGGCTGTTTCCCAGCCTGAGCGTGATCGAGAACCTGCGTCTGGGCTACGACGCGGTGTCCGGCCGGGGGTCCAATTTCGAGGCGCAACTGGACAAAATGGGTAACCTGTTTCCGCGCATCCAGGAGCGTTTGCGCCAGGTGGCCGGCACTCTGTCCGGCGGCGAACAGGCGATGGTCGCGCTGGCGCGCGCGCTGATCGGCGAACCCAGGCTGGTGATCATGGACGAACCGTCGCTCGGCTTGTCGCCCAAGCTCATCGGCGAGTATTTCGAGATCACCCGGGAGATCCATCGCCGCGGCACGACCATCCTGTTGATCGAACAGAACGCGGAAATGGGGCTGGGCATCGCCGATCGCGGCTATGTCCTGGTCAAGGGCAAAGTCGCCCAGGAAGGACCGGCAAAGGAGCTGCTCTCGTCCAAGGCGGCCAGAAGCCTTTATCTCTGAATCCCGCCGTCCTTTCGTCCGTCTCAATGGCGATGATCCGTGCCCTGCGGTCCACATCTTCGGCCATGCTTCCCGGCATTTAGGGACAAGCTAACCAGTGCCACATGAAATCGTAATTTTCGCTGCCCGGTCCCTCCAGTAAACCAACGATCAGACCTCCGTCGCATCCGCAGAAATTCTCGGGGAGAGCCAGAAAGGGCCGCTGAAATGTCAGTTGAAAAAGTAGACACGCTCGTTGTTGGCGGCGGCCAGGCGGGATTGGCTATGAGCGAGCATCTGAGCAAGTGCGGCGTGCCTCATCTCGTCCTCGAGCGCCGCCGCATCGCCGAACGCTGGCGCTCCGAAAGATGGGACTCCTTGGTTGCCAATGGTCCCGCTTGGCACGATCGTTTTCCGGGCATGGAGTTTCCTGATACCCATCCCGATGCCTTTGTCCCGAAGGAGAAGGTTGCGGACTATTTTGCCGCTTACGCGGAAATGATCGCAGCCCCTATCCGCTGCGGCGTGGAGGTAAAAAAAGTCCGCAGGCTCGTCGGCCGCCCCGGTTTCCAGGTCGAAACCTCGGATGGCGTGATCGAGGCCAGCAATTTGGTTGCCGCCACCGGCGCTTTCCAACATCCCGTTGTCCCGGCCATCGTTCCCGCAGATGCCGGGCTCATGCAGATCCATTCCAGCGCCTATCGTAATCCCGGCCAACTGCCCGACGGTGCGGTGCTGGTGGTCGGTTCGGGATCCTCGGGGGTGCAGATCGCGGACGAACTCTTGTGTGCGGGAAGGCGCGTCTACCTCTCGGTCGGGCCGCATGATCGCCCGCCGCGGGCCTATCGCGAGCGTGACTTCTGCTGGTGGCTGGGGGTTTTGGGCAAGTGGGACGCCCAGGCGCCGGCGCCCGGCACGGAACATGTCACCATCGCGGTGAGCGGTGCGCGTGGCGGCCAAACGATCGACTTCCGGCGCCTTGCCGCGCAAGGGATGACGCTGGTTGGCCGGACGGAATTGTACAGGGACGGTATCATGACCTTCGCGCCCGATCTGGCCAGGAATATCGCTCGCGGCGATGCGAACTATATGTCGGTGCTGGACGAGGCCGACGCCTATGTTGCCCGAAACGGCCTTGACCTTCCCGAAGAGCCCGAGGCCCGCAAGATCGGGTCGGACCCGCAATGCGTGACCGATCCGATTCTCGATCTCAACTTGGCAGAAGCAGGAATAGGTTCGATCATCTGGGCAACGGGATTCACCGTCGATTACAACTGGCTGAAAGTCGATGTGTTCGACGAAAAGGGCAAGCCGAGGCATCAGCGCGGTGTGTCGACCGAGCCCGGAATCTATTTCCTGGGCCTGCCGTGGCAATCGCGCAGGGGATCCAGCTTCATCTGGGGCGTCTGGCATGACGCCCAGCATGTGGCGGACCATATTTCCACGCAGCGCAAATACCTAGCCTACCATGCGTCCGCGAAGCGCGACACCAAGGTGGCGTAGCCAACGGCAACTGAAACGGATGTCCTGACCTCGAGCCTGATCTGACGGAGACCAAGATGGCGCATACCCGAATTCGCAAGTTCAACACGAAAGACACCTATCCCGAGCAAAAACTCGACAACGATCTGTGTCAGGCGGTTGTTACGCGGGGCGGCAGAACCGTCTATCTGCGTGGCCAGTGTCCGCAGGACCTCGACACGGCCAAGAACATCGATAGCCACGATCCCGTCGAGCAGACGCACAAGGTCATGCAGAACATTCGCCAACTGATCGAGGAGTGCGGCGGCACCATGGAACACCTGGTCAAGGTGGTGGTCTACATCACCGACGTGCGCCATCGCGAGGCGGTCTACCGCACCATGGGCGAATACATCAAAGGCGTGCATCCCGTCTCAACCGGCCTTGTCGTGCAGGCCCTGGCGCGGCCGGACTGGCTGGTCGAGATCGACGGCACCGCCGTCATTCCGGATGATCGCACTTCGATCATCCCGGATTAACGGCGATGACATTCTCCATTGTCGCGCGGTGCAGCCGCACCGGCATGTTCGGGGTCGCGGTGTCATCCTCGTCGCCGGCGGTAGCAGCGCGCTGCGCCTACGCGCAGGCAGGTGTCGGCGCCATTGCAAGCCAGAACGTCACCGATCCGACGCTTGGTCTGCGAGGCCTCGAACTGCTGGCGCGCGGCGCTTCGGCGGCCGAGGCGGTCGCCATATTGAAGCGCACCGGCGCCTATAGCGAATACCGGCAGGTGCTGGCTGTCGATGCCACTGGGACGACCGCAATTCATTCAGGCCCCAGGGCGCTTGGCATCTGGGCGGAAGCGCGCGCGGAAAATGTTGCTTGCGGCGGAAACATGCTGGCCCATGACGGAGTGCCGCAAGCCATGGTCGAGGCCTTTCTGGTGTCGGAAGGGCATCTGGGCGACCGCCTCATCGCGACCATGCGCGCCGCGCTGAAAGCAGGTGGCGAGGCAGGCCCGATCCATTCCGCCGGAATGAAGCTGGTGCGCGAGGTTGCGTGGCCGGTCGCCGACCTGCGCTGCGACTGGACCGACGACTGCCCGATCGAGCAACTGGCGACGCTGTGGGAACTCTACAAGCCACAGCTCGATGCCTATGTGACCCGCGCGATAAATCCATCCGATGCGCCGAGCTACGGCGTGCCCGGCGATGAATAGTCAAGAGACAGCCACGGAACATCTGCGATGAGCGAACTCAGCCACAAGGACTGGATCGGCAAAGCATCCGCGATCCGTTTTTGCGACAAGGCGTTCATCGACGGCAAGGCGGTTGTGGCGCGTTCTGGCCGAACCTTCGCCAGCGTCAATCCGGCAACCGGCGAAGTCTTGGCCGAAGTGGCGTCCTGTGGCGAAGAAGACATCGATCTGGCTGTTGCCGCGGCCCGGCGCAGCTTCAACGCCGGCGTCTGGTCACGGACCAGTCCGGCGCACCGCAAGGAGGTGTTGTTGCGGCTGGCGCAATTGCTGCGCGAAAACCTGCATGAACTGGCCCTGCTTGAATCGCTCGACATGGGCAAACTCGTCAAGGATGCGGCCTCGGTCGACGTTCCCGGCTCGGCAGCGATCTTCCAATGGTATGGCGAGGCCATAGACAAGATCTATGACGAAGTGGCGCCGACCGGTGAAGGCGATCTGGTGTTGGTGCGGCGCGAGCCGCTTGGCGTGATCGGCGCAGTGGTGCCGTGGAATTTTCCACTCGACATGGCGACCTGGAAGTGCGCGCCGGCGCTGGCGGCGGGCAATTCGGTCGTGCTGAAACCGGCCGAGCAGTCGCCCTTGTCGGCCCTGCGGCTGGCGGAACTGGCTGTTGAAGCGGGCCTGCCGGCTGGCGTGCTCAACGTGGTGCCCGGCCTTGGCGAAACCGCCGGCCAGGCGCTTGGCCGCCACATGGATGTGGATTGCCTTGCCTTCACCGGCTCGACTGCCGTGGGCAAGATGTTCCTGCAGTACTCCGGTCAGTCGAACATGAAGCAGGTCTGGCTGGAAACCGGCGGCAAGAGCCCCAACCTCGTCTTTGCCGATTGCAGCGACCTCGACGCAGCGGCCGATATGGCGGCCTTTGGTATCTTCTTCAACCAGGGCGAAGTCTGCTCCGCCAATTCACGGTTGCTCGTGCAGCGCGGCATCAAGGACGCTCTTGTGGAAAGGCTCGTGCAGCGCGCGGCGGCCACGCAGCCCGGCGATCCACTCGATCCGGCTTCGAAAATGGGCGCAATGGTCGATGCCCGTCACGCGGCCAATGTCATGCGGTTTGTCGAGGCCGGCAAGAAAACCGCGCGCTTGGTTGCGGGCGGCGATCTGGTCACGGTCAACGGGCGCGGCAGCTTTATCCAGCCCACCATCTTCGACGATGTCGCGCATACCGATCCGATTGCGCGGGACGAGATATTCGGGCCGGTGCTTTCTGTCATCGCCTTCGACGACGAGGCGGAGGCGATCCGTATGGCCAATGACAGTCCATACGGGCTGGCCGCATCGCTGTGGACCGACAGCATGTCGCGTGCACACCGCATCGCCGGCCGGCTCCATGCCGGCACGGTTTCCGTCAACACGGTCGATGCGCTGAGCCCGATGACGCCGTTCGGTGGCTTCAAGCAATCCGGCTTCGGCCGCGACCTGTCGCTGCATGCGCTCGACAAGTACACCGCGCTCAAGACGACGTGGATCAAATACTGATGGATGGCAAAGGCTTGATCGAAGCACCTAAACCGGCAACATAGCCAGCCATGCCGCTACGCTTTACGCTCAGACAGTTGGAATATTTCGTCGCCGTTGGCGAGGCGGGCTCCATTGCGAAGGCGGCCGAACAGGTCAACGTGTCGCCGCCATCGATTTCGGCCTCCATCGCGCAGCTGGAAACTGAGTTCGGCGTCCAGCTTTTTGTTCGCAAGCATTCGCACGGCCTGTCGCTCACCGCCGGCGGTCGCGTCTTCCTGAAGGAAGCCGCCCGCCTGCTCAACGACGCCGACGCCTTGCATGACGTCGCTGGCGACATTGCAGAAAAGGTGCGCGGCCCGCTGGCAGTAGGATGCTTGCTGACGTTCGCGCAGATCGTTCTGCCGGCTCTGCGCATGAAGTTCGAGCGCGCCTATCCTGATGTGCGTGTGCGGCAGTTCGAGCGCAATCAAGGGCAGCTGCTCGAGATGCTGCAGCGCGGCGAAATCGACCTTGCCCTGACATACGATCTCGAACTGTCGCAGGACATGACCTTCGAGCCGCTGATCCTGGTGCCGGCCTATGTCATGCTGCCAGCGGGGCACCGCTTTGCGGGAAAGGCGTCGATCACGACGGAAGAATTGGCCGACGAGCCGATGGTGTTGCTCGACCTGCCTTTCAGTCGCGAATATTTCCTGTCGGCGTTCCACCAGCGGGGAATCCGACCGAACATCGCCGAGCGCACAGGCGACATTGCGGTTATGCGCACCATGGTGGCCAATGGCTTCGGCTACGGCATCGCCAATATGCGGCCGCTCAACACCCTGGCGCCGGACGGCAAGCCACTTGTCTTTGTGCCGCTGGATGGTGACCTGCGACCTCTGACCATGGGCGTCGCCTTGCCCAACTCCGAACATCGCACGCAAACCGTCCAGGCGTTCATCGATCACTGCCGGCATTTTGTGGTTGAGCAAGGCGTATTCGGCGCCGGGCGGGCGGTGGAACACCAGTCGATTGGCTAGATCAGCTACCCAATCAAATCCGAACTGCTCTGTTGCTAAGCTCGAAGTTGGTCGTCGGCAAGCCGCCGCAGCAATTCGTCCAGCATGTTGTCGCAGCGGCGCATCTGCTCGACGCTGACGAATTCGTCCGGCTTGTGCCCTTGCGCCATCGACCCCGGTCCGCATACGACCGTCGGCGTGCCGAGATCGCTGCTGAACAGGCCACCTTCCGTGCCGAAGGCAACCTTGATGGTGTCGTTGGCGCCGGTCAGCGATTTGACGAAAGCGACGGCTTGCGAACTGAGCGCCGTATCCAGGCCGGGATAGGTGTTGGTGATGTCGATGTCGATCGCCGCCTCGGGCGCGATGGCCGAAGCTTCGACGGCAATGCGCGCTGCCTCCGCGCGCAGACCGTCGAGGATCTCCTGAGGGTTGTCGGCTGCAATATTGCGGATCTCGAAGTCGATCTGACAGAGGTTCGGCACGATGTTCAGCGCCACGCCGGCGTTCATCTTGCCGACGTGGACGGTTGTGTAGGGAATGTCGTAGTCGCCATCGCGGGCGCCATCACGCGCCAGCCGGTCCTGCTCCCGGCGCAAGGCGGCGACGAAGTCGCAGCCGAGATGGATGGCGTTGAGCGCCAGTGGAGCCAGCGCCGAATGGCCTTCGCGTCCCTTGCAGATGGCGCGTGCGGCAAGCTTGCCCTTGTGACCCGTCGCCACCTTCATGCCGGTCGGCTCGCCGACGATGCATAGCAACGGCCGTTGCGGGGCTCCTCGCAGCATGTCGATCAGGCTGCGCACGCCGATGCAGCCGATCTCCTCGTCGTAGGAGAGTGCCAGGTGCAACGGGGTCTGCAGTGTCATTTTCGAAGCCGTGACACATGCAGCGAGCGCGCAGGCGACGAAGCCCTTCATGTCGGCCGCCCCGCGTCCGTAAAGCTTGCCGTCGCGCTCGCTCATCTCGAAGGGCGGCAGCGTCCAGTTCTGGCCGTCGATGGGAACGACGTCGGTGTGGCCGGACAGCATGATGCCGGAAGTCCCGGCCGGTCCGATGGTGGCAAAGAGGTTGGCTTTATGGCCATCCCCGCTTTGAATGATCTGGCAGGCAATGCCATGTGCGTCCAGCAGGTCCGCTACGTAGCCGATGAGGTCGAGATTCGGGTCACGGCTCACCGTCGGGAATGCGATCAGCTTTTCAAGGATCCGGATGCTGTCCATGCGTCTAAATCTCGTTGCCCGTGCGAGCTATCTAGCATCGCGTGGCCACGGCCTTGAAGTCGCATTTGGCTCAGCCGGGATTCACCGGATGCTAATCCAGGCCGTGCCGATTAGGCGGGTCCTAATCGGCACGGAAGAAATCTGTAGTTTTCCGGCGCCTGCCTCAACTTATGAGTAGTCTCTCGGCATCAACCCAATGGCGCTTGGCAGACCGGCTTGCGCCACGGCTCGAGGAAAGTTCCATGCGCGATCCACGCTACGACATTCTGTTCGAGCCCATGAAGATCGGTCCAGTGACCGCCAAGAACCGCTTCTATCAGGTTCCGCATTGCAATGGCGGCGGCTACCGCGATCCTTCCGCCGCCGCCGAGATGCGCCGCATCAAGTCGGAAGGCGGCTGGGGCGTCATCTTCACCGAGCAGACCGAGATGCACCATACCTCGGAGATCACGCCCTTCATCGAGCTCAGGCTGTGGGACGACGCCGATATCCCAGCACTGGCCAAGATGGCCAGCGCCATGCATCAGCATGGCGCGCTGGCCGGCATCCAGCTGGCCTATTCAGGCATCAACGGCCCGAACCTCTACACCAAGGAAGTGCCACGCGGACCGTCGGCCCTGCCCATCCGGACCTTCACCAACGATCCGGTTCAGGCGCGCGCCATGGACAAGCAAGATATCCGCGACCTGCGCCGCTGGCACCGCAATGCCTTCAAGCGTGCCAGGCGGGCGGGCTTCGACCTGGTTTGTCTCTACGGCGCGCATGGCTTCGGCATCATCCAGCACTTCCTGTCTACCGCCACCAACCAGCGCAGCGACGAATATGGCGGCTCGCTGGAAAACCGCTCGCGGCTGATGCGTGAGCTGATCGAAGAGGGCCGGGATGCCATCGGCGACACCTGCGGCCTGACGCTGCGGCTGTCGCTGGACGAGATGATCGGCGAGCTTGGCTTCGCCAATTCCGAAGTGCGTGACATGATCGAGATGCACGCCGACCTGCCCGATCTCTGGGATCTGGCTCATGGCGCCTGGGAGGACTGCTCCGGGCCGTCGCGGTTCAAGGAGGAGGCCGCGCAGGAGAGCCTCGTGTCCGGCATCAAGAAGCTGACCTCGAAGCCGGTCGTCGGTGTCGGTCGCTTCACGTCGCCCGATGTGATGGTGAAGATGATCAGGTCCGGCACGCTTGATTTCATCGGCTGCGCGCGGCCATCGATTGCCGATCCCTTCCTGCCGAAGAAGGTGGAGGAGGGGCGGATCGAGGATATTCGCGAATGCATCGGCTGCAACATCTGCATTACCGGCGACATGACGATGTCCATCTCGCGGTGCACGCAAAATCCAACGTTCATGGAGGAGTGGCGTAAGGGCTGGCATCCGGAGCGCATGCAGGCCAAGGGCGACAGCGAGAGCGTGCTGATCGTCGGCGCCGGCCCTGCCGGGCTGGAGGCCGCTCGCGCACTCGGCCTGCGTGGCTATCAGGTGGCCGTTGCCGAAGCCGGCACCGAACTCGGCGGCCGCGTGGCGCGCGAGTGCCGCTTGCCTGGCCTCTCCGCATGGGGCCGCGTGCGTGACTATCGCCAGTATCAGCTCAGCCAAATGTCGAATGTCGACGTCTATTTCGAAAGCCGGTTGTCTGCCGAGGACATATTGGCCTTCGGCTTTCAAAACGTTGCCATCGCCACCGGCTCGACATGGCGCAGCGACGGCGTGGCGCGCGCGCATGTCGTGCCGATGCCGATCGATCCGGCCATGCCGGTCTACACGCCGGACGATCTGATGGGCGGCAATGTGCCGACCGGCAATGTCGTGCTGTTCGACGACGACCACTACTACATGGGTGGCGTTCTGGCGGAGCTTATGGCGCGCCAGGGCGCGAAGGTGACGCTGGTGACGCCATCCGCCTATGTATCCGACTGGACCCGCAACACGCTGGAGCAGGGCGCCATCCATCGCCGGCTGGCTGACCTCGGCGTTGAGATCGTGTTGAACCGGATCGTGACGCGCATTGTGCCGGGAGGTGTTGCCACCGCCTGTGCATATACTGGCAACCGACGTGACATCGCCGCAGACGCTGTGGTGCTGGTGACGTCGCGCCAACAGGACGATGGCGTCTGGCAGGGCTTGAAGGCGCGGAGGGACGAATGGGCCGATAACGGCATTCGCTCGATCAAGGTCATCGGCGATGCCGAGGCGCCGGGGCCGATCGCGTGGGCAACTTATGCGGGGCACCGCTTTGCTCGCGAGCTGGATGAAGCCGATATTGGCGACGCACTGCCCTTCCGTCGCGAGATCACGGCATTGGCCGCGGAATAGTTTGAGAAGAAATAGATAGATTTGAAGCCGTTCATGCTTCTGTTGCTCAGCATTCGACGAGCCACAAATTCGCGAGGATGTATCGGCGCCCCGAACCTTTGGAGATAGCCAGGCGCCCAGACGGAGAAGGCAGATAGCCCAGTTCTCGTTTGCTGCACTACTGCATTTGGATTCCGTTCATCGGCATCATGTTGTGATTGAGGTGCGTCATGATCCAGACGGAACCGAGCACGACAAGCACGACAATGAATACGCCGAAGGCCAGCGCCAGGACGTTGTTCGTGTTGTCCGGGCCTGTGGTGAGATGAATGAAAAAGACGAGGTGCACGCCCATCTGCGCAATGGCGAGCACAACGAGCGCGGAGATGATCGCCGGCTGGTAGATGAGACCGCTCTGCGCCGCGACGAAAGAGGCGATGGTCAGCAGGATGGCCAGGCCAAACCCTGTCACGTAGCCCAGCAGGCCGCCGGCCACCTCCTGCTCGTTGATGCGCTCTTCGCCAGGCGCGGAATCGTCAAGGTCGGCGAATTCTTCGGGGCGGTGGTCACGATCGCTCATGCGCTGGCTCCCAGAAGATACACGAGAGTGAAGATCGCGATCCAGATGATGTCCAGCGCATGCCAGAACAGGTTGAAACACTGAAGGCGACGCAAGATGTCGGCGCGAAAACCCTTCACCCAAAGCTGCGCGATCATCGTGCCCAGCCAGAGCAGGCCCATTCCCACGTGCAGGCCATGGCATCCAACCAGCGCAAAGAAGGCAGAAAGGAAGGCGCTGCGCGAAGGACCGGCACCTTCCTCGATCATTCCGGCGAATTCCTGCACCTCGAGGACAAGAAATGCGGCGCCCAGGATCCCTGTCACAAGCAGCCAGATCTGTGTCCAGACCATATCGCGCCGGTGGCTGGCAAGACTTCCCAGACCGCAAGTGAAGCTGGAGGTGAGAAGCAGCCCGGTCTGGATCGCGACCCTGGGGAGCTCGAACAGATCGCGGCCGGACGGGCCCCCGGCGATCTCCTTCGCCAGCACGGCGTAGGCCGCGAAGAAGGCCGAGAACATGATGATGTCGGACAGCAGGAAAATCCAGAAGCCGTAGGCGACGGTCACGAATTTCGAAGCCGGTCCACCTTCGCCGTGCCCCGTCGCACCATGACTGTGGCCGGAGCCGTGGCCGAGCCGATGTGGATCTGGCCTGCCAGGCGAAATGGCGCCTGGCAGCGCTCCCGAAACCGCGCTCATGCGAGTTCCTCCCCGTGCTTAGACCAAGCAGGCTGACCGGCGCGTTCAATGCGCTCGAGCTCTTCGGCGGACACCTCATATTCGGCGACGTCACGCCAGGCAAAGACCACGAAGGTGGCGTAGGCGCCGACAAGACCGACAATGGCTAGCCACCAGATGTGCCATATGAGCGCGAATCCAACGAGGGTCGCGAAGAAGGCGGCGACGAATCCGGTAGGACTGTTCTTCGGCATCTCGATCGGTTCATAGGCCGGCTCCTCGCCCGAATCTTGCATTTCGATCCTGCGCTGCTTCATGGTCCAGTAGGCTTCCTCGCCTCCCACATGCGGAAGTCTGGCAAAATTGAAGCTTGGCGGCGGAGACGATGTGGACCACTCCAGCGAGCGGCCGTCCCATGGATCGCCGGTTTTGTCGCGCAACTCATCACGGTGCCTGATCGATACAACAAGCTGTGTGATCTGACAGGCCGCTCCAAGGATCATCACAAGAATACCGCAGGCCGCAACGATCAGCCAAGGCACCCAAGGGTCGATTTCGATGTGCTGAAGGCGGCGCGTCATGCCCTGCAGGCCGACGATATACAGTGGCAGGAAGACGAGAATGAACCCCAGCAGCGTGAACCAGAACGCTGCCTTGCCCCAGCCCTCATGCAGCCGGAAGCCGAACGCCTTCGGGAACCAATAGGTGAAGCCTGCGAAAGCCCCAAACAGCACGCCCGCGATGATGACATTGTGGAAATGCGCGACCAGGAACATCGAGTTGTGCAGCATGAAATCGGCAGGCGGAACGGCCAGCAGCACGCCGGTCATGCCGCCGACGGTGAAGGTGGTGATGAAGCCGATGGCCCACAGCATCGGCGTGTCGAAGCGGATGCGTCCGCCATACATGGTGAAGAGCCAGTTGTAGATCTTCACGCCCGTGCCGACTGCAATGATCGAGGTGGCGATGCCGAAGGCGGCATTCACATCTGCGCCGGCGCCCATGGTGAAGAAGTGATGCAGCCACACCATGAACGAGACGATACAGATGAAGAGCGTAGCGGCCACCATCGAACGATAACCGAATAGCGGCTTTGACGAGAAGGTGGAGAACACTTCCGAAAAGATGCCGAAGGCGGGCAGCACGAGGATATAGACCTCCGGATGGCCCCAGGCCCAGATGAGGTTCACGAACATCATAGGGTTGCCGCCAGCCTCGTTCGTGAAGAAGTGGAACCCTAGATAACGATCGAGCGTGAGCATCGCCAAAGTTGCCGTCAGGATGGGAAACGCTGCGACTATGAGGAGGTTGGCGGCGAGCGAGGTCCAGCAGAACATGGGCATGCGCAGATAGCCCATGCCCGGAGCGCGCATCTTCAGAATCGTGGTAACCAGATTGACGCCGGTCATCAGCGTGCCGACGCCCGAGATCTGGATCGCCCAGAGATAGTAATCGACGCCGACGCCCGGGGAGTAGTCGAGCTCCGATAGCGGCGCGTAGGGGAGCCACCCGGTGCGGGCGAATTCGCCAATCACCAGTGAAATGTTGACAAGCAGTGCACCCGACGCAGTCAGCCAGAAGCTGACGGAATTGAGCGTCGGAAAGGCCACATCGCGCACGCCGAGTTGCAACGGCACCACGAGATTCATGAGGCCGATCATGAACGGCATTGCGCCGAAGAAGATCATGATGGTGCCGTGCGCGGAAAATATCTGGTCATAGTGGTCGGGCGGCAGATAGCCTGGCCCATGTATGGCGGCGATCTGCTGGGTGCGCATCATGATCGCGTCGATGAAACCGCGCAGCAGCATAAGCACCGCCAAAAGTACGTACATGACGCCGATCCGCTTGTGGTCCACCGAGGTGATCCACTCGCGCCACAGGTAGGGCCAGAAGCCTTTGACGGTGATCCAGGCCAACACGCCGATAGCCGCAAGGAAGACGACGAGAGCGGCGATGAGGGGGATCGGCTCATCGAAGGGAATCGCGGACCAGTCGAGCTTTCCCAGCATGGTTCAACCGCCTCCGTGTCGTTCATGTCTGGCATTCGGGTCCGCCGGAGTGGCCGGACCCAAAGGATCGGGGTGGACCCGTGGATTGCCGCCGCGGCCTTCGTTTGGCCCGGGTGCTGGCGGCAGGTATTGACGCACCACGGCATCAAACAGCCCTGGCTGAACATGCGAGAACGCAAACGGCGCCACGTCCTGGCTTTGTCGGGCGAGTTCGCGGTACGCCCCCGCATTCAGGGTCTGGCCGCCGCCGCGGAGGCCCGCCGTCCACTGGGCGAACGCTTCGGGCGGCACGATCCGCACCCGAAAATTCATGTCCGAGAAACCATCGCCGCTGTAGTGGGCCGACTGGCCATACAGGACGCCAGGCTTGTCGGCCAGGAGGTTGAGCTCGCTTTCCATGCCGTTCATCGCGTAAATCATGCTCCCGAGCTGCGGTACGAAAAATGTGTTCATTACGCTCGCCGAGGTCAGGCGGAACCGCACCGGCGTGCCAGCAGGCATGACAAGTTCGTTGACGCTCGCGATTTGCTGGTCGGGGTAGATGAACAGCCATTTCCAGTCGAGCGCGACGACTTGCACCTCAAGCGGCGAATTGGTCGACGATAGAGGCTTGCGAGGGTCGAGCTGATGGGATCCGTAATAAATCAGACCCCCAAGAAAAAGGATCGTCAGCGTCGGAATTGACCAGACGATGAGCTCTATCCGGCCTGAATAGGTGAATCCTGGATCGTATTTGGCGCGGATGTTGGAAGCGCGAAACCACCATGCAAACCATAGCGCGGCGACGATGGTCGGGACGACGATCACCAACATGACAGCCAGCGAGTTGAGCAGGATTGTCCGATTGCCGGCGCCGACCGGCCCTTGTGGGTCGAGCACGCCGCCTGCGCAGCCGGCGAGCTCGACCGTGCCCAGCAAGAGAATGGTAAGGCCTGACGAGCCAGCCCGCTTCATGTTCGTCCCTATGGTAGGTGATCACATAGTCACCCGGCTCCGGTTCGTTCGTGGCCACCGGCCACGGGCCGAAACTATGCGCATCGACGCGAAATCAGCTCCCTCAGCAACGGCTTCAACTTGCAGTGAGAAAGACCGTATACGTCGAAGAATTTCCTGTCTCTCTGGTTTTAGGTGCGAAACAGATAAGCCGCCGGTCCGCGGAAAGCCGAACATTCAGGGGCCGAATTTGTTCCCGGGCATTTACGCGAGGCAAAGTTAACGTTTGGCGGAGTTGGTGTGCAGTCCGTGAGAAGCGGCAACCGCGGCCCAGTCCGATGTGCCCGCCAAGGTCGGCACATAACTTGCTTATCAAATACGGGAGACACATCAGGGGAATTTCGTCATGCAAGAAGCAACTGCAACTCATCCTGAGGGCAATACCCTCTTCCCGATCGTGCTTTCGATCGTCGCTGCAGCGGCGACCGGAGTGCTCTGGGCCTATGCGAACCCGATCCAACTCGTTCCCGGCGTCATCCAGTGGCGCATCTTCGCCTTTCTGCCCCCGCTGGTGGGCATCCTGCTCGGCTGGAAGAGCGGTTTCATCTGCGGCTATCTCGGCACCATAGTCTGGTCGCTGCTGGCCGGTACCTTCATCCCCGCTCATTCGCTCATCGTCGACGGCATCATGGTAGGCCTCACTGGCCTCTTGCCCGGGCTGATATTCGACCCAGCGAGGACGAAATTCGATCGCAACACGCTGATCAAAATTGCGGCAGTGTGCCTCATCGTTGGCCTTGTGATGGTCGTCGCGGTCTCGGCCAGTCTCGCTTATCTCGGCATTTTCCCCTTCTGGTGGGCGGTGATGTATCTGGGCCTGTCGGACATCGTGCCGATGATCATAGGCACGCCGCTTCTTGTTGTCCCAGCGCTGAAGATACTCAAGAGCGCGCATCCGGCCGGTTTCACGCGCTTTTGAGCGCAGGTAAGATTTGAAAAGTGCTTGAACTGAACGATGTGACGGTGGGCTTCGGCGATGCGCCGATGGCAGTCACCGAAGCCACGATGACCATTGCACGTGGCGAGCGCCTGCTCGTGTGCGGGGCGGCAGGCGGGGCCAAGACCACGTTGCTCAACGTGGCGGGAGGGATCATCCCCCGCCTCGTTGCCCCTCGCCACTTCTCCGGCTCGGTTTCATTCGATGGCCAGCCGCTGTCGACCTTGTCGAAGGATGCCCTTTTTACCAAGATCGGCATCGTCACTCAGAATGTCGAGGACCAGCTTTGGGACCTCGGTGTCGAGGACCTGATCGCGTTCCCGCTGGAAAACCGGGGCGTGGAAAAGAAACTTATCCGCCGCAGGCTGCAGATTCTGCTCGATGAGCTTGAACTCAATCCGCTGCGGGGGAGGCGAGTGCTCACTCTCTCCGGCGGCGAACGGCGGATGGTGGCAATCGCAGCTGCCCTTGCGGCTACGCCTGTGCTGCTTGTGCTCGACGAGCCCACGACAGGGCTCGATCCAGCTGCCCGTGCACGGCTGGTTCGAATTCTCGCGAAGCTTGCCGACGAGGTGCCCTCGTTGCTTGTCGCCGAGCAGGATCCGGGTGCATTCAAATCTGTCGCTGAAAATGTGCGCCTGCTCGTGTCGGGCAGGCTTTCGGAGGCCGTCGCCGCGCGCACGATAATGACACAGCAAGAGCCATGGCTGGAGGCGGGCATCCTGCCGCCCAATCATCGGACGACCTGCACTCCGTCCTTTCCTGCCGGCGACGTGCTGCTTTCGGTTTCCGGCATCCGCACCCGGCTTGCGCGCCCCGACGGCGTCCCGGTATTGCGTGATGTCTCGCTCCAGATTCGCGCCGGGGAGCACGTGGCGCTGATAGGGCGCAACGGCGCAGGCAAGACGACGCTGTTCCAGTCGATCCTCGGCTTGGCGAAGCTCGCCGCAGGATCGATCCGTATTGGCGGCGAACCGGCCGACGGCTGGACCGTTGCGCGCCGCGCCCGCGCGATCGCGTATCTTCCGCAGAACATGCGCCGCATCCTGTTCAACATGACTGTGCTCGAGGAAGTCATTTTCTCCATGACCGCAGGCGCGGCAGCCGACGATTTAGTAAGGAGGGAGGCGCATGCCGCGCTAGAGAAATACGAAATTAAAGGGTTGGCCGAAGCCAACCCCTTCGCGCTTTCGACGAGGCAGCAGGCATTGCTGGGGCTTGCCTGCGCCGATGCGGCGCAGGCATCGATAGCGATCCTGGACGAGCCGCTGCTTGCGCGCGACCTGCACGGCAGACGCATGCTGGACCTGTTCATCGGGTCCATGCTGTCGTCGGGGCGCGCGATCATGCTCATCTCGCATGATCTCGACCTCGTCCAAGATGTCGCCTCGCGCACGCTGATACTGGACGAAGGGCAGATCGTCTTCGACGGCGCGCCGCAGCAAGCCTGGGCGTCGAGCGCGTTCTCCCAGCTCGGTTGGCCCGCACCGACGGCTCTATCGACCGGAGCAGCGGCATGAAACGGATCTATGAGCTCAACTTTTTCGTGAAATTGACGGGTGCATTCACGATCATGCTGGTGGCTTGGCTTGCGCCGGACTGGCGCTTTGGCGTGCCCCTGGCCCTGCTTTCTCTCGTTTTCCTGAGCGTGATGCAGGTGCCCGGCTTGCGCGGCTATCTCAAGGGTGCGGCGCTTCTCGTGCTTCTGGTCATGGCGAGTTGGATCGGCAATCTCCTGCTGCAGGGGCTTTCGCCTGCCGATGCCCTGCCGATCGCCGCCGGGATGGCTGCACGCCTCATCACGACGACCGCGGCATTCTATTTCGTCATGGAGACAAGCACTCCAGGCTCTATCCTGGCAGCGGCCAGTGCAGCTCGTCTCCCGCCCATTGTCACTCTGATCCTGTCGCTCACCTTCGGCATCATCCCGATGCTGCGCGAGGATTTCGAGCGCATCGCCGACGCGCAGCGCGCACGCGGCATGGAGATCGACGACGTCTCGCTACCCACTCGGTTGCGCTTTGCGCTGGCACGCGGTGTGCCGCTTCTAGTGCAGGCCATCCGCTTGGCGCACGCCATCTCGCTTTCGCTTTCCATCTACGGGTTCGACATGAACCGAAAGCGCACAACGTGGCGCAATGTGGGCCTGCTGGTCGAACCCCGACTCGCTCATCAAGGATAAACAAAATGACCCAGGAAACCGCCTTTTCGCCGATAACCGGGCAAAACTGGCCGGTCGACGTCGCCGGCTTGCAGGTCGACTTGCCGATCGTCGCGATCAGGCCGGATTTCGCCATCTCGCTGATGATGGTCATCGATCTCGGAGTAAGGTTCGGCGAGCATGTCGGCCGCAAGTTGGCCGAGAAACTGCGACCGCTCAAACCCGACGTGATCGTGGGCGCGGCCACGCTTGGCATTCCCGTCGCCATCGAAGTGAGCCGCGCCTTGAGCCTCGATAACTACGTGATCTTGCAGAAATCGCCAAAGATCCATCTGGGCGACGCGCTCGTCCAGCACATCTCCTCCATCACCTCGAAGGGCGAGCAGCGCCTGCTTCTCGACCGCCGCGCGATACCGTTCCTAGCAGGCAAACGCGTCGTGGTGGTTGACGATGTCGTGGCGTCCGGCTCAAGCCTGAAGGGCTCGGTCGAGTTGGCGCGCAGCGCGGGCGCGGAAGTGGTCGGCATCGGTGTGATCCTCACCGAGGCGCGGGATTGGCAAGAAACGCTTGGGCCGGACCAGGCACTGATCCACAGCCTTGCGCATATCCCGCAATTCGCATTAGGCAAGGACGGCTGGAGGCCCATTCCAGAAACCTTTCTCTAGCGAACCGGTCCCGTACACTAGCCGGTTGCCGGTAGCGCCATACGTGCGGAAAACATCAGTCACCGACTGACACACATCGTATCTCTGCTCGAAGTCGGGAAAGAGATGAGCGGGAAAGACCGTTCGATCTTCTCCAATACAAGAACGCCTCGACCATCATTCTCGTGATCTTCGTCGTCGTGGTGTTGATAGAGTTCGCGACGGATCGCTTGCGCTCGAAGATCCAGTAGCTGCGGCCATGTGCGTGCAAAATCGACACGACACGGTCCCGCATCCTAGGGCACGAAGATAAGGAACAGATAGGCGACAAACACGACGAGATGAACGAGCCCCGTCAGCATCGTTGTTCGGCCCGTCCCAAAGCTCACGATGCTGATGGCGAGCGCGAGCAGGAGAAGCACAGTATCCCCCGGACCCAGACCAAGCATCAGGCTTCGTCCCGTGAGCAGGCTCGCTGCCCCGATTGCCGGGATTGTTAGGCCGATCGTGGCGCAAGCGGAGCCGAGGGCGACATTCAGCCCTCGCTGAAGTTCGTTGTTAAGCGCAGCCCGAACGGCCGATGCCGCCTCCGGCATAAGCACAAGCGCAGCGACGAAGAAGCCCACGATTGCGTCCGCCTGGGTAATTTGAAGAAACGCGAGCCCATCCTCGATGCTGCCGGCCACCTGCTCGGTCAGAAGAACGATCCCTGCCAGCCCGACAAATAAAAGGAGCACGTTGGTAGTCACTTTCCCACCCTCAGATACATGCTCCTCATGTTCGGCTCTGGACGTCAGATCCTCGATAAAATCGCCCCGTTGGCGCACCATCTGTGCAAAGACGAACGCACCATAGAGGAGAACTGAAAGGACGCTCACGAATGCGAGTTGCGATGCGGAGAACGCACCGGGGACTGTTGCAAGAGTGTAGTTTGGAAGGATCAGTGTAAGAACCGTCAGCGCCATAATAACGGCAAGGGAAGCGTTGGTGCCCTGTCGTTTGATGTCCTGATATCGATGCTTCAGCCCACCCAGGGTGAGGCAGACCCCGACCACACCAGTGCACACGATCATGACCGTCGAAAACACGGACTCGCGTGCCAGCGTCGGATTGTTCGCGCCGTGCAGCATCATCGAAACGATGACCGATGCTTCGATGGCAGTGACCGAAAACGTCAACAGCAGCGTGCCGTAAGGTTCACCGAGCCGCCGTGCGACGGCTTCGGCATGATGCAAAACCACAAACACGGTCGCGAAGATGAAGATAGCGACCACGATCAACGCCAGGATCTTGATCGAAAGCAGCGAATGCTCGATCGACGCGCCGCCGAAATGAATTAATGCGGCCAGGCCCAAGGAGCCGATTGGGAACAGATATTGGCCGATCGGTCGTCGATGAACAGCCAAGACGGATTTCCCTCATCGCATCGACGGTCGCAGACTGGGTATTACAGAGACTGACCGAAGCCCATGGTGTCAGTCTACTTGCGGCTGCCGGCCCGTTCAATGGCCGCGTGCACGACCGACTTGGCGTAACGAAATTGGCCGAGCTCGATGCCGCATAGGCCGGATCACAATTAAGCCTTGAGTTTTCACGCTTCCGGCAATAGCTAGGTGCTACCAGGCCGGGCCCCTCTGGCAGTCCATCAGGACTGTGATGTCGGACTGGAATTCCAATCCGGGTGGCCTGGCTTTGAGTTTCTTCAGCTGTAGCGGCATTTCTCTCATCATACGCGGTGTCCGCGTTGCTCTACGGTTATGCTCGCAAGCCTCGTCACCCCTAGCTGAACGCAAGGGTGCCGTATGACAGAATTTTTCAGTCCTGAAGCAATGACCGCTCTCTTGCAGGTCATCATGATCGACCTGGTGCTGGCCGGCGACAATGCCATCGTTATCGGCCTTGCCGCGGCCGGGCTACCCAAAGAGCAGCGCAGAAACGCCATCGTCATTGGTATCGTCGCAGCGGCCGTTCTGCGCATCGGCTTTGCGGCCGCCACAACCCAGCTCCTGCAGATCGTCGGCTTGCTGTTTGCCGGCGGGATATTGCTGTTGTGGGTCTGCTGGAAGATGTGGCGCGAACTCCGGCAAAACCATGCGCAGGAAACACAGGCGATCGAAGCGCTTTCGGAAAGTGATGTCGACTACGACGGCATCGTAGCTGGCAAAGCTTCTCGCAAGACGCTGGCGCAGGCAACCTGGCAGATCATCATTGCCGACGTCTCTATGTCGCTCGACAATGTTCTGGCGGTAGCGGGTGCTGCGCGCGAACATCCGAACGTACTGATCTTCGGCCTTGTCCTCTCCGTCGCGCTGATGGGCATTGCAGCAAATTTCATTGCCAATCTGCTTCAGAAGCATCGCTGGATTGCCTATGTCGGCCTTGTCGTCATCCTCTACGTAGCTGGCGACATGATCTACCGCGGTACGCTCGAGCTTCTGCCTCACGTCGCGGACTCTTAAGACGCAAAAGGTGGGCCGGCCGGAACAACGTTGTTCCGGCCGATTTGGAGCGCACTCGCTCGATCCGGCGGTAGAAAGAATTCCCTCGTACTCAGATTCGCGTAAGTCGCGGCTTGCCCCCACGCAAACGGCCAAATCGGAAGGCATCTGAAACGGCTGAGCGGACCATAAGCATCTCGCCTATGGTCTCGTGTGTCATCAGCCCGACCAGTCGATCGGAATTATCCACGACGGCAACGGCAGGCACATCTGCCTGCTGCATGAGACGCAGGCTTTCCTCGAGGCTTTTGCGGTAATGTATTTTCGGGATATCGCTGCGCATTGCGCTCGCAACCGGTGCAGCGGGTCCTTTTTCCTTCAATGTTCGGATCATGTCGTTGCGTGTCACCAATCCCTCAAGATGGCCGGCGGAGTCGATGACAGGGAAGTCATGCTGCGTGGTAGCAAGCAGCATCTCGACTGCCTCGTCGAGCGTCGCCGACCGTTCCAGCCGGGCGAACTCGGTGATCATCACGTCCCCGACAAGGACGCTTGTGGCTACCTCCCGGATCTGTGCGTTCTGGGCTTCCGCTGCCGCGGCGAGATAGACGAAGATGCCGATGAAGATCAGCAGAGGGTTGTAGAACAGCCCAAGGAAACCGAAGACGAAGGCCAATCCTTGCCCGATCGTGGCGGCGATCTGGGTCGCGCGCGACCAGGAGAGGCGGGCGGCGAGGGCGGCGCGCAGGATACGGCCGCCATCCATCGGGAAGGCCGGGATCATGTTGAAAAGGACCAAGAAGACATTGACCCCTGCAAGCCTGGCGAGAAAATTCGTGCGCGGGTCCTCGATCCCGGCCATCTGTTCGACACCCGCCGACCCGCCGAGCAAGGCGAAGATCAGCGCGGCGATCGCGACATTGACCAGCGGCCCCGCGACCGCGATCACGAACTCCTGCCCCGGCTCGTCGGGCATGCGTTCCAGCCTGGCCACGCCGCCGATCGGGAAAAGCGTGATGTCCGGCGTGCTGATGCCGAAATATCGTGCGGCAGCGATGTGGCCAAACTCATGCAGGACCACGCAGGCAAAGACGGCAATGATGAACGCAACACCTTCCCAGGCCGCCGGCGTGCCGCCGATCCGATAGTGCGTCAACCAAATCCAGACGAGCAGAAGCAGGAAGGTAAAGTGAACGCGCACGGTGGTGCCTGCGATCGTCCCGAGGTTCAGCGACCAACCCAAATCTATCCACTCCGAGAGGCCCCACCTTCACCATAGGCTTTGGCAGGGCGCTTGCAATCGTTCGAGAATATCAGGCGCCGACGTGTCGCGGCGTCGGTCAGTGAGTGGTTTGCGAGTGCTCGCCGCCCGGCTTCGAGATGCCGCTTAAAGCCTCTCCCGCTTCTGCCGCTTCGCCATTCGTCGCGAGATCGCCAAGAGAGATGATCCCGACGAGCCTCTTGTCGCGGTTCAGAACCGGAAGCCGACGCACCTGCAGGTCGCCCATATTCTCAAGCACATGCTCGACGTCTTCGTCATCGAAGCAATATTTGACCTCCGGGCTCATGACATCACGCACCTTGGCGTCAGGTCCCTTGCCCAACGCTACGCCGCGGATCGCGATATCACGATCGGTGATCATCCCGACCAGCCGGTCGTGGTCGCCCACAGGCATCACGCCGGCGTCGAGCCTTTCCATAGTCTGCGCTACTTCGCGAATGGACTGTTCGGGGTTCGCGACCTGGACATTCCTCGTCATGCAGTTGCCGACTTTCATGGCAATCTCCCTTCTACTTGCGAAGCCCTGCCGCCGGTTTTGGTGTCGACCTAGGAAACGAACTCTTCGGCAGTAACGTTCCCTCGAATCTGAACGGCCCGCAGCAGGTCTCTCACCTGCAGCCGGAAGGGCTGGGAAAGCCCACATCGCCGGGATCTTGCGGTATGTCTTTGACGCGAAGTCGAACCACCCACGGTCGTGCGCTCCAATGCGCGCCCATCGCCGTAGCTGCCGCCGCAGCGACAAACGCCAATGACTGGCCAAACTGGAACCCTGATGGACAATACGACGTTTCAGGGAGACAGCGCAGCCAACGCAGCCAACGGAGAAGTCGAATGCAGCCCTTAGCCGCAAATTCCGCCCGCCACCCCAGCGCGCTTACTATTACCCCGTTCAATGGGACGGTGACGGTCAGGTTCTCCGACGCGATTATTGCCTCAACCGAGCGGGCAAAAGTGCTTCACGAAGAAGGACATGATCCTGTCTTCTATATCCCTTTCGAGGACATCTATTTCGACCTTCTGGAGAAGACGAACACCACAACGCGCAGTCCGTTGAAGGGCACGGCGAGCTACTGGCGGGTTCAAGCGGTCGGCGGATCGGCTGATGACTTCATGTGGGCTTATGAGACGCCCGACACCCCGGCATTGGCCATCGCCCGCCATGGCGCCTTCGATCCCGATAAGGCGCGGATCGATGCCGACCCTGCCGAGGATAAGCGGCATACGCCTCACATCCCCGAGTAGAGCGGCGCTTGAATTTCCAATCGGTCAGTCACACCGCAGGCGCCAATCTTTCCGTCATTCGGAGAATTCTTGATCGAGGATCCCCAGGCCGTCTTCATACTTCGATGTCGAGGCGCCAATCTGCCGTGCCTGCCATAAATTGTCGACGAGATCCGCGCGCTTCACCCGCAGTGCCAAAGGGTTGGCTGCGGCTCTGCGCACGAAAGCAAGCTCGTCCTCGTCCGGCCTGCGTGTCATGGCATCGACAGCCGATACGATGGAGGTTCCGAAACCGGCCGCCTCGAGCCGATCGCGGTCCCAACTGTCGCTTTTCTCAAGGACGTCGTGAAGATAGGCAACGGCCTTCTGGTCGAGCGTTTCGACGGCGTCAACGACCCGGCGACAATGTTCGATATAGGGCCGGCCGGTCTTGTCTGTCTGCCCGGCATGAGCCTGTTCGGCGATTTTTGCCGCGCGGTAAAGCACGCTCACTGCTTCGATCCTTGCTGGATATGTGATGATGCAAACCGACCTTGCTGCGATGCACGACGTGGTTCAAAACGAGCGTGTTGCACCGTAGCCGTGTCACCGAACGCGCGACGATTGCCTGAGGTTCCAGAGCGCGGGAGGGCTCCGGCACACTGCCGAAGGATTCCAGCTTCGCGTTACCGAAACTGCCGTGTAGCTTGCCGTCGCCGATCTTTGGGAAACACCGGGATAGTTGCTGGACTTGAGCGGCAGGCGCAGATGTGCGGTGTTTGAGGGCAGTTAGTCGCCGGACGGCCCATCGACAATCCCGGAATTGGGCAGAATTCCAAAATCCTGTGACTTGGCACCCTGTGCTGCCGTCAGAAACCCGTCTGCATGGAGACCGCGCCGCAGCAACTCTCTCACGGCCGCCGACCGGCTTGGCATGCGCCTTTCGAAGCGCCAGTTTTCCAACGCAGCCAATTCGTCAGCAGTTAGCATGATCTGCAGTCGTTCGGGTCGTTCGAGTTCGGCCACTTTTGCCTCCAGCCGCTCAAAGTTAGTATTTACCTAAGAATTAGGAAAAGCCTCGCCGAACGTCAAGATCGGTTTATGGGCCGTCGGCGTGAAAGGCTTGCAGTTACTGTGAGAAGTCGATTGTGCAGCCTGCGTTCTATGCTAACTTATTGAATTCACGAATTATTTTATGGATTTCGCTTGTTATTGGAGCCGATGTGGCAGATGCTAATCTCAAGGGACAAACCGCTCCTGAAAGGAGGGTTCTCCATGAGAGACGGTTATTCGGCTCGTTTGTGTCACGATGTTAACCGCCAAGTTTGGGCAGCCGCCCGGTGCAAGGGGATCGTCAATGTCACCGCGGTGGCTGAGGCCGCGCGGCTGCGAAACCTCGCAGAAAACGTCGCGCTTGAAGACATCGAATGCCTGGTGCTGCAAGCGGCCCAGTTCTACGGGGCAGCCATGGAATTCGACAGCCTGAGCGTCTTTGAATTAGATAACGTCCATCGGCTTTCAGTTAATCGCGATGCTTTGCCCGAGAGGGGCAACCTCGATGTTCTGGAGGGCAGAACTGTTTCGCTCCATCATCGCGAGCCGGATCGAATGCAATAGGTCCGGCCGAGCGTCAGCACAGTCGAGTCGGAGGGGAAGGGTTTAGCTTCACGGGCGCTTTCAAACGGCCGCGTTATCCGCCACTGACGCCTGGACGAAGTGCAGCGGTGCCTCGAGTGTCCAGGTGACGCCTTGCTCATGGAACTCCAGCCGGCCGCTGCCGCTGAAAGCCTGCGGCGCCACCCGCTCAAGGACGACGGATCCGAAACCGCGACCCCTGACAGCGTCCAGGATCGGCCCGCCCAACTCACGCCAGACTAGTCGAAAGGTTTCGGCACCGTCGCCGGCAGGGATCAGATTCCAATCGATTTCGACACGTCCGTCGCTGCAGGACAGCGCTCCATGTTTTGCCGAATTGGTGGCGAGTTCGTGAAAGGCGATGCCGAGATACTGCACTGCGTTCGGCTGCAGCATCACCAGTGGCCCGGCCGTCGACACGCGAGGCTGCGCTGCGAAGGCCTTGAGCTGTGCCTGGATGAGCTCGCCGACCGTCGCGCCGCGCCACTCGGCATTGACCAGGAGATCATGGGATTCAGAAAGTGCCGTGATGCGCTCCCGAACCTGCCCGAGAAAAGCCTCAGGTGTGCTCGTCAGCTTGCTGGTCTCGCGGATCATCGAGATGATGACCGAGAACTGGTTCTTCACCCGATGGTTGACCTCGCGCATGAGCAGACGGATGCGCCGTTCGTTCTCCTTGTGGGAGCTGATGTCGCGCGCGATCTTGGAGGCGCCGACGACCCGCCCGATGGCGTCGCGGATCGGCGAGACGGTGAGCGAGACCGAAACCAGCGTGCCGTCCTTGCGCAGGCGCATCGTCTCATAGGAGGGGACGCGTTCGCCGACGCGGATCCGGCTGATGATTGAGACTTCCTCGTCGAGACGGTCGGGTGGAATGAGGATCGTCACCGGCCGGCCGATCGCCTCGGCAGATTTGTAGCCGAACAAGCGTTCTGCAGCATCGTTCCAACTGGTGATGATGCCGTTCATGTCCTTCGAGACGATGGCGTCCATTGACGATTCGACGATGGCGGCAAGACGCATGCGGGCTTCATCGCCCAGCGTCTGCGTGCGCAGGTCGAGCAGCGTGTTGATGGCACCGACAACGTTGCCCGCTTCGTCGCGAAGCAGGCGTGGGTGAGCCTTGAACGGGACGAATTCACCGTCCGGCCGCTCCGCAATCGCTTGGTCCCATGAGACGTCCCGTCCTTCGCGCAGCGCCACGGCCATCGGACACTCGCCATGTGCCATATCCCGACCGTCTAGATGACGAAGTTTCCACGAGCCGCACCATAGGTCCCGGCCGATAACCGGACGATGGCCCCAGAGCTCAGCTGCGGCTTCGTTGAAGAAGGTGATGCGTCCCTGCTCGTCGACGGTATAGACGGCAACGGGCAGTGCCTGCAGCAGATCGGCAGAGGGAACGCCCGGAACTCCGAGGCCGACATCGGCTTGTTGAACGAAGTTCACGTACGGCGCCATTCCAGTGGATTTCTGCAGAAGGCTATAATGCGCTTGAGCAATTTCGGTTCCCCGTCGTGACAATCCCCCCTTTGCCCCGCCGGCTGCGGCGACATTCCTGGACGAGGTGCCAGGCCGACACAGGATCACCAGTGAAGTTATCGGCTAAATCGTGCGGGCCCTAAATGCGTCCGAGAAGGACCAGGATAATCACGATCAACAGCACGAGACCGAGGCCGCCTCCGCCATAGTAGCCAGTGCCATAAAACGGTCCACCACCCAGACCGCTGAACCCGCCCAGCAAGGCAAGGATCAAAATGATGATGAGTATGGTTCCGAGGCTCATGGTGGTTCTCCCATTCTTGCGCCGGCGCGCCACTCACAGGGGCACGTCCATGCGCCTGTTGATGAAGCATGAACTCCCAGAAGGGCTTCCTGTTCCACCGGAAGTAGCATTTGCTATGGCTTGTCTAGCGGCAAAGCCGGTAGGCCCACGAGAAAGCCCGCCGGCCGGGAGCCAGCGGGCAACAGGCTTTTTCAGCCCCGGACCGCCTGGAGGGACGGGCGATCTAAAGTAAGAATGCATAACGTGGGCCGAAGTTGCGACGGTAAGCCAAAAAAGCCCACAGCCACTGCCGAGACAGTGTCCGCATCTTGCAACGAGACAGTAGTCGCGGAATTTGAAGACCTGAGGGAACTCATGCGGATGTAATCCGTTCACGAATAACTGTGCGCGGCGGACGTGACCGGGAGGACGGTATAGTGAGCGCGACAGGCCTCGACGTCTTCGACAAGACGCTTCAGACAACCAACGTCTGGCTCAATGACTTGATGGAAGAGCTCGGCCCAGACAGGCAGCTCTGCTGGAAGGTGTTGTCGACAGTCCTGCAGATGCTGCGTGACCGGCTGCCTTTGGGGCTAGCGGCGCATCTCGGCGCAGAACTGCCAGTTTTGGTGCGTGGCGCCTATTATGATCAGTTCGAGCCGGCAAGGCAGCCGAGCGATTGGGACTGGGACGAGTTTGTCATCGAAGTCACCGATCGTTTGTCCGATTCACGGCTCATGGATGCCGATGATGCGGTGCGTTCTGTCTTTGCCACGTTATCGCGGCATGTCTCGCGTGGTCAGGTCGCCAAGGTCCAAGCCACTTTACCGGAAAAGCTGCGCACCATGTGGCGCTTGGCCGAAGAACGGGTCGTCCCCCCGGACCAAAGCGCTGCCTAGACCACCGCGCCGTCAGGCGGTGCTCACAATCAGACGGCCTATTCGCGCCCCGCATTTTCAGCAAAGAATGCGAGGCGCGACGCCGCAGGCTTCAGCGACCATTCACCTTCCTTCTCGCGCCGGTCGGGTGCCGCCGCCCTTCTTTTCAGGATCATGAGTATGGTGGCTGTCGCGTTCACCTCCGCCGCCTGAGATCTTGCTGCGACTGCGCAGATCGGAATCGGCTGGCGGCTTTTCTATCACCAGCGGCTCCTTGGCATTCTCGTGCGATGCGCCAGGACCGCCGTGGCGGATGCTGGCGCGGGTCTTCTTCGACGTGGACATGAAAATCACCTAACGGTCCTGCTGGTAGCCTTGGTGGGTCGTATTGACCCTCGTGTTGCCCTGCTGGCCCTGTTTGTCGGGATTTGGGGCGGAATGGCTGTGCTGCGTTTGGTCGACAGGAACCGACTTCTTATCGCCCGGACCCTTAGGGCTCTGGTTCTCTGCCGGAACGGGTGGTGGTTTTGTGCTCATGACGGTCTCCTTTCACCAGCCAAAACAAGCAGGCCCCTGAGAAGGTTCCGGATATGAGCCGTGAGGGGGTGAACTCCTCAGATTGCCAATTCCCGGCCTTGTCGGCGCGTCGCAGCGCAATAATTTTTTGTTAGGGCGTGGGTGCACCTATCAAAAGGAGCCGACCATGAGACACCAAACACTCGACCAACTGCAGACAATTGCAAAAGTTGAGCCCTCGGCGACATACCCTGTCATGACTCGGACGCAGCGGATCGAGCGTTGGGCAGATCTTCTCGAACAAAATCCACGGCGCTGCCTCGGAGCGCTTTCAGGCACCGAATATCTCAGTCCTGAAGCCCGTGCTGTAGCGCGTGGCGCGGGATCGCCGATCACCGTTGCCTATGAGGATCCGGTGCTGCGCGCCATGGGTCTGAAAGATGACACCTACGGTGAGGCAAAGCGCTTCTTCGAGCTAAGTGACTGGCAGTTGCACAACATCGTCTGTCACTGCCACGTTGGTGCCACGATGCAAGCGCGATGGGCTGCCGCCAGAGTCCGCCGGACAATTGTCGGGAACAGACTTCTGGCTTGGCTGAGGACGAAGTTTGTGCATTGAGGCCCGCGCAGGACGGTGACGAAAAGTCTTGCTCGTTCTCGTTAGCGATTGGCCGCCAACTGCCGGCGGCATCGCCGGCAACGCCATGGATGGTGGAGCCAACGCACTGCTTCAAAGCAGCCGGGTGAAGACCTCATGCTCGCCCGGGCGCGGTTCTTTTTTCGGCGAGCACATTGAGGAGCAATCGGGGCGCCAATTTCAAGTGAGCACGGCCCGCGCCGATACGATCCATAGCCGGTTGTGGTTGTTGGGGTCGTCTGATGGAGAGAAGGCCGCGACGGGCGCGCCCGAAGCGTCTATTTCGACGAGTTTAGCCGAGCAAGGAGGAGAATGATGGCGTTCACTTTGACCAGTCCCGCCTTTCAGAACGGCCAGCCTATTCCAGATCGTCACGCCCGGCGCGGCGACAATCTCTCCCCGTTTCTGGAATGGAGCGATCCGCCGCCGGGCACTCGGAGCTACGTGCTCGTCATGGAAGATACGGATGCACCGTCACAGGCGTCCCGGCATTGGGTCGTCTACGACATCGGCGGCGACCGGCGTCATTTGGCCGAAGGGCGCAGTTCCAAAGCGCGAACCGAGGACCTGCCTCATGGCTTCAATGATTTCGGCAATCTTCACTATGATGGACCCGACCTGCATCCGGGTTATAAACCACACACCTACCGCTTCAGGCTCGCCGCCCTTGGCATTGCCAACCTTCCCATCGGCCCGGAACCCGACGCCCTGGTCGTGTGGCAGGCTGCCCGTGAAAACATGCTGGGTGAGGCGGAATTAATCGGCACTTACGGATGAATCAGCGCCAAGTCCTGCAGGCGGGCTGCCTGTCGGCCACGCACCGATCACCTCCCGAATGGCTTGCCAGCAGAACTGGTTCACTTTGAACTTGAGCATTCCGGGCTCAGGCGGCCACCTCAAGCACGATCTTGCCGCGCGTATGTTCCCTCTCCAGCCGTTCCTCGGCCTTGGCGATCTCCTCCAAAGGATAAGTTGCCTGCACGAACGGAGTTACCTTGCCGGCGTCGATGAGGCGGCTGATCCTCGCAAGCTGCGCCGCGTTTGGCTCAGCCAGATAGGAAACGCCACGCGCCTGATGCAGGCGTGCCTGTTCGGCCGAGGGCTCAGAAACGGTGGAAACAAGTATCCCACCGGGCTTCAGCACGTTCCAGGAGCGATCCTGTGTGTCGCCCGCGACCAGATCGAAAACCATATCGATGTCCTCGACCTCGTCCTCGAAGCGCTGGTTCTTGTAGTCGACGGCCTGGTCGGCGCCAAGCTTGCGGACGAAATCGAAATCCTCGGCAGCAACGGTCGTCGCGACAAACGCGCCCGCAGCCTTGGCAAACTGGATCGCCAGATGGCCGACACCGCCGGCGCCGCCATGGGTGAGAACCCGCTGCCCGGATTTGAGGTCGCCATGGTCGAAAAGGCCCTGCCACGCTGTAATGCCGGCAAGCGGCACGGCGGCTGCTTCCACGTGGCTTAACCGTTCCGGTTTTGCTGCCGCCTCCGTCGCCTTGACGACGACGTATTCGGCATTCCCGCCGCGGTTGGGGCCAAGCATGGCAAACATCGGATCGCCCTTCTTCAACGTATGAGCCCGCGTGCCGCACAGCTCCACCACGCCGGACACGTCGCGGCCGAGCGTAACGGGCAGATCCCCGCCCGCCGATCCTTCTCGGGTCTTGTAGTCAACAGGATTGACGCTTGCTGCGCAGACCTTGAGCGTGACCTCGTCGTCACGGGGCTGAGGCAAGGGAACCTCGTCCAGCGAAAGGACCTCTGGCCCGCCAAAAGTATGAATACGAACTGCTTTCATGGTCGCCATGGGTTTCCTCCTCGTTTCGGGGTCCAGCGCAGGTCCGGAAAAAGGACGAGCATCGGGTGAATGGGATAGCCTGCGATCCTGGCAGTCGAGCGCGGATTTTCACCAATCACTGAGGACATCACCTTCCACTCAATCCGCTTCAAATCCTTGCCCACCTAACCGGATTGCGGGCTGGAAGTTCCAATGAAGTTCCGAGGTCGGTCGTGGCATTCAAAGACCGTTCTCTCGAGTTCTACGAGAGAGCTTGCGCGGAGATCATCCTGCAACATCGCCGCAATCTCGTCTTGGAACTTTTCTGGAGGGACATGGTTGGAATGTGCGGCCGAAAGAATCCGGGCCTGTGCCAAGGAGATTCGCCATGAAGCTTCGCGAATTGATGGACCAAGTGAAGGATCTGCCACCGGATACCCTGGTCTGTACTGCCGAGATTGACGAGGCCTTTGCGGCCAACATTGCTGGCATAGAAACAGTAGAAAGCGCCCGGATCGAAAGCCGCAAGCCGGACGGCACCGAAGCTGTCGAACTCACCAATGGGAACGACAAGGTCGTCGTAATCCGCTGGTGAGCGGCTTGCGCCTGCTGGAGCGGCCATATGCTTGATCACTGAACGCTGAAGGAGTCTCAGACCATGTTTCCGGTGTTGAACAAAAGACTCTGCGCCGGCCTGATTGCCGCAATTCTGATATTCCCGGCCGGCGGCCTTGCTCCGCTCGCAGCTCAGGAAATCCCGAACGACTTCACGGCGATCGTGCTGGAGAAAATTCCGGCCGTGGTCGCCATAACGACCAAACAGATTATCCAGGGCCAGACGACGCTGGACGATTTTTTTAGTCCTTTCCGTAGTCCCGGCCTCGAGCCGGCGCAACCACAGGTGCGAGGGGCCCTTGGTTCCGGCTTTGTGATCAGTCCTGAGGGGTACATCGTCACGAACAACCATGTCGTTGCCGATGCAAACGAAATCCATGTCGTATTCTCCGACAAGCAGATTTCGCCTGCGCGGCTCGTCGGCCGGGATCCGGCGACCGACATCGCGGTGCTGAAGGTCGATCCGCGGCCCAATATGACAACGACCGCCTGGGGTGACTCCGATGCAGTACAGCCCGGCGCCTGGACGATCGCGATCGGCAGTCCGTTCGGGCTTGGTGGGACCGTTACCGTCGGCGTGCTTTCAGCCCGTTCGCGCGACATTCAGGCTGGACCCTATGACGACTTTCTCCAGACGGATGCCTCCGTCAATCAGGGCAATTCCGGCGGTCCCCTGTTCAATGCACGCGGCGAAGTGATCGGAGTCAATACAGCCATCGTCTCGCCTTCGGGCGGTAGCATAGGCATTGGTTTCGCCGTGCCATCCCGGACCGCGCAGAGGATCGTCGACCAGTTGATCCGCACCGGTCGGATCGAGCGCGGTTTCATCGGAGTGCGTCTCCAGGAGATCACGCCCTCGATTGCCGAGGCGCTTGGAATACCGGGCAGCAAGGGAGCGCTCGTCGCCTCGGTCGAGCCCGGCAGTCCGGCGGAGAAGGCAGGCATACAGGCGGGAGACGTGATAACGCGCTTTAACGGCAAGGACATCCAGAGCGTTCACGACCTGACGCTCGCGGCTGCGAGCCAAAAGCCGGGGACAAGGACGACGCTCACAAGAAACCGCGGGGGCAGCCAGCAGGAAATAGCTCTGACCATCGGTCAGCGTGACGATGAAGAGCAACCGACCGGCGCCATTCCCGGACCGGAAGCGGCGGACCAACGTCTCGGGTTGTCGCTCAGTCCCATCCCCGATGAGGCGCGCCAGCAGCTCGGACTCCCGCCGGGCACCACCGGGCTGTTCGTGCAAGAAGTGGCGCCGAACAGCCTCGCCGACCAAAACGGCCTGCGCGCGGGCGACGTGATCGTTTCGGCCAACAATCAGAACGTAAGCCAGCCGTCCGACATCGAAGCGGAGTGGACGAAATCCCGTCAACAGAACAAGCCCATCTTGTTCCGCATCAACAGGCAAGGGCAAACGCTTTTCGTTGCCGTGGCTATGGCCAAATCTTGACGGGCAAATCTTGATAGGAACGCATGGAGCGTAAGCTTGGCCGGACGGATCACACGCTTTGCGGGCGAGGGTCTTTACGCTTGGCAACGGGAACAACAGCCGACCAAGGTCGTTTCGTCCAATGAGTTGTTCGAACAGTTGGCAGAAAAAGGAGGCTTCGATGAGCGCCACTGGACTCGACGTATTCGACAAGACGCTGCAGACCACAAACATCTGGCTTGACGAGATCATGGCCGAGATCGGACCGGATCGGCAGATCGCATGGCACGTTCTTGGGGCGGTGCTCCACGCCCTGCGGGATCGCATGCAGCCGGATCTTGCTGCCCATCTCGGTTCGCAGCTGCCGATCCTCGTGCGCGGTGCCTATTATGACCAATATCAGCCCTCCAAGACGCCCGAGAAGTTGCGATCGCTCGATGAGTTTCTAGCCAAAATCAAGGCGGAGCTGGAGTTCACCCGACCGGTCGATTCCAAGGATGCATTCAAGGTCGTATCCAAGGTTCTCGCTCACCACGTGGGAGAGGGGCAGATGATCAAGGTTTGGGAATCCTTGCCAGCAGAAATCAGGCGCGTCGCGGAAGCGCAGCAAGCGGCGTGAGATGACTCGGGAATCTCGACGATCCCGGCCGTGACGCCGGGCCGTGTCAGTCGTCGCCTTTCCACAGCGCGGCCGGGGATAGCGGTTTTCGAGCCGGGCCGTGGATGACCGAACCGTCGGCAGCGAAGATCGAGCCATGGCAAGGACAGTCCCAGGTGTTGTCAGCGTTGTTCCAGGTCACGGTGCAGCCCTTGTGGGTGCATGCCGCGGAAACGGGATGGAGCACCCCTTCAGCGTCTCTCCACGCCGCGATCTTTTCGTCACTCCTGACGATCACACCGCCCATGCCCGGCGCTATGTCGTCGACGCTTGAGACAATGGATTGGCTGCGGCCATTCTTGTGAAAGTCCTCAGGATAAGACCGCGCCGGATCGTAGAGCTTTTGCCATGGGCTCGGCCGAGCGCAGATCAAATCCGCAATCATCGTGCCTGCGGCCGTTCCGTTGGTGATGCCCCAGGCGTTGAATCCCGTGGCGATATGAAAACCGGAGGCTTTGTCCGGATCGGGCTCGCCGGCATACGGAACTCTGTCGGCCGTGTCATAGTCCTCGTTGCACCAGCGCCACGCAATGTCTCCAACAGGAAGACTAATTCTTGCCCATTGCTCCAGCTCGACAAACCGTTTCGCCACGTCGCCGTCCTGGCCTGTATCGAACTTGGGGCCGAGCGTGACCAGCAGCGGGCCTTCGGCATCGCGGCCCGTGCGGATGGAGTGCGTCGGATCGTCGATGCCGATGAACATGCCGTCGACAGCAAGAGGGTCATCGACCCGAAACGCCATGGCAGTGTGGCAGCGCGGCTGGGTCCGGTTCGCCATGCCGATGGGGCTCTTCACTGTCATGTTGGTGGCGACGACCACATATTCGGCGTGAACGGTGCCGCCGTCGGTGACGACGCGCCAGCGGCTTGCCTCGCCAATCGAGATCGCGCGGCTGTTTTCGAAAATCCGTCCGCCACGGGCCGTCACCGCCTGAGCCAGGCCAACCAGATACGCCGCCGGATTGAACTGCGCCTGGTCGGAAAAACGCAAAGCGGCGGCCGTTTCGAAAGGCAGCGGCGCGCGCTCGAGAACATCGGCGTCCAGCCCAACCTGGCGCGCGGCCTCTGCCTCGGCTGCGATCTCCGCGCCCCGGCTTGTGTCGCAGGTGTAGGTATAGGCGTCCTTGGTCTCGAGATCGCAGGCGATGGCATAGTTGCGAACCCATTCCCGGATCTGGACGGCGCCGGCGGAATTCGCATCGGCATAGGCTTGCGCCATGTCCCGGCCGAATGTGTCGATGAGATGGCGATAGATCAGCGCGTGCTGCGTCGTGATCTTGGCCGTCGAGCGGCCGGTCACCTGGCCGCCTGTCCGCAAGCCTTCGACGACGATTACCGACCGACCGGCCTCGCAAAGGCGAAGCGCCGTCGTCAGCCCGACAATCCCAGCGCCCACGATAACCACCTCCGCATGGATCGAGCCATCGAGCGGGGGATAGTTTGTAGCGGTGGCGGCAGCCACCCAACAGCTTCCCGGTTTTCCCGAAAGAATGGCCATTTCACCTGCATCCTTTGCGTTTTCGATGCACTTGTCATCGACAACCCGCGCCGGCGCGAGAACGTTCCCGGGATTTACCGTCTTCAATCGGTCCTTGGCCGTCCGGAAGCTACAAACGCACCGGGAAGATGCGAGGTGCAAGCCATCACCCAGGTGATCGCCTCGCGATCGTATTCGTCGCCGGAGCGCCAGTTCTCGAAGAAAGCGTTCAGCCTCTCGACACGCTCCGGCCAGACGCCGGCGGCTTGAAGGCCCAGCGACACGCCGTAATTGGTGAAGGCGAACTTCGTATCGCGCAGCCACGGCGCGCGGCTGAAACAACCCGGCGGGTCGACCCACATCGTTTCCAACGTTGCCAGCGAACGTTTCGTCTGCGCCTCAGCCCATGGCTCGGTAGGAAAGAAGTGCGCGAGCCACAGCATCATGCCGAGGCCGAGATCCTGTTCGATGTCGAGGGTGCGCCAGTCGCGCTCCATCAGGTCACGCATCTGCGCGATCTCGGGCGCAAGTGCGTCTTCGTCGAGCATCCGGTAGGAGACGTAGCCATCATAGGCGTCCATGCTGCCGAGGCCGTAGCCGGGATAAGGTCTGCTCAAATCCTCCTGCATCTTCCAGATAACGCCGCGGCCGGGGATCACGAAGGCCGGATGAATGTCCCGCGCCAGCGCGATGCCGCGCGTGCGGTATCGCGGCTTCAGATCACCGAGACGCGCCAAGGCAAACAGCCACATCGCCAGGTAATGGAAATACTGTCCGTCGCGATCTGCCGCTTCGCCGATCCTCACTCCGCGCAGACGACCGAGCACACGCTCGACCTCCGCCACCAGTCGCTCGGCCTCACCCAGCCAACGTTCCTCGCCGAGCTCCTTGTAAAGCGAGACATAGAGTACGACCCCGAAAGCATCGGTCCAAAGGTAGCGCAGACCGTTGGGCCAGATGCCTTCGGCGCGCATCCAGTCGAGCTTTCGCAAGACATAGTCAACGTCGCGCAGCATAGCCGCGATCTAAAGCTCTAACGGATAAGTACGGGTGCTCCGGTCTTGGCATGTTCCGGCCCGAGCGAAGTCCCGCCGGGTTATATGCGCGTCGACGCTGCGATTGCGAGCATGCGGCATGTCGAGCATGTTTGCCTCCGGTTAGTCTGCGTCAGATATCGCGAAACGAACTGGTCGGCGGCGGGTTCCTTGGCCGTCGCGATAAGAACAGAAGATGGACGGCATTTCGAGTTCGCTCCGCTCTTCTCAAGAAAGCCCGTTCTGCCGGAACGGCCGTCTGACTGCGGCCATTGTCGTTACGCACCGGCTGGCAAAGCCTAAACAAGCGTTTGAGCTACCAGAACGTACCCGCATTCAGCATTCTGGCGACAAACCAATTCGCACCTTGTTCTTTCCCGTGAAATTCACGAAGCATGGATGGTCGACTGAGGGATCGATTCGGAGCTTGTCTATGCGCGGACTGCAAGCGGCCTTGGCTGCGGTGATCTTGAGCACTTCAGTCAGTTCTGGACGCGCCGATGACAACTCCCCCTTTATCTATTTTGCGACCCAAGACCCTTTCACAGACGGTCTGCCGACGAAGAATGATGTTTATGTCTTTGGTGGCGTCTTTGCGCGCGGGTCCTTCGGGGATACAATCGACCTTTTTGATGCCAACTATACAGACAACTACATAATCGGGGCCGCATATGGTCGCGATCTCGTCGATATAGGCGCTGGTTTCGTTCTTGGTGGCGTCACCGGCGCGGCCATAAGATTTGGCGAGGACGATGATACGTCTGGCGAACTTTGGGCCGGAGCGCGACTTCGCCATCAGGGCCTTGTCATTGGTGATTTGGCGATTGCGCCCGCAGTGACGGCTGGATTTAGTGCCGTTACGGGCCCCACCGAGATCGAGCGCAATCGCGAAATCCGCGACGATGGCGATGCATCATTCCTCGGCTTCGTTGGTGCGGAGCTTTCTTTCAGAGCTAGGCAAGCACCCAATGTCGAACTTGTCTACCAACTCCACCATAGATCCGGCGCCGACGGTACATTTGGAAATATGAAAGAGGGTTCTAATGCGAACACTCTTGGAATCCGGTATCGCTTCTAACGCTCGGTGCTGTTGGCCTTTTGCAGGCGCCAACGTGCCGTATTGGGCTGTCAGTGGAGACGGCGACATCTGCACGGGATATGCTGACCATGGCTCCAATATGGGATCATGTGAAGCGAAGCCGCCAGGAGTGTGGTTCCGCATGGGGGTCTCAATACCGAGCGGCAGGATAAGGGTTGAAGTCTCAGGGCGGGCGGGGTCACCCTGTAGCGTCGATTCACACTCAGGCTATATCCTTCAGAGTGTCCAGCGGCCCTTTCAGCGCAGATCTGGGCTGGATCAACTCTGGCGCAATCAGGAAGGTCTGCGGTACCATCGGCGGTTCATCGATCAGCTCGAATGCCTTCGTGATCATCGCCTCAACATTTTGCCGCACCATGATCACAGGGAAGGGCAGGAATGAGCCGAATGGGTCATAGTCGTAGCAACCGACGACGAGCTCGCTAAACATTTCCGCTGGCCGGCCCGCCATGAAACGCAGCAGACCTTCCATATTAATCGACGAATTGATGAATAGCGCGCGCGGCAGCTTGCCATGGCGTTGGTAAAACGTCTCGAAGGCGCGCAAAGTTATATCAGGCGAATACCCGGAGGACTGCACACCGTCTTCAGGGTCGGCGCCCAGCAGTGCCTTCTTGGTCGCATGGAATGCGGCGATGCGTTCGCGGCTGGCGTGGTCGTTGCGGCCGCCAAACAGAAACAGCTCGTCCGGCCGTAGGGGAGCGTCATTGCCGAAGTGGCGGATGATTGCTTCCGTCAGCATCCGCGCGCCCTCATAATTGTCGCTGATCACCGAGTGCGCCTTCGCTCCCGGCAGGTCGATGTTGATATGCTTCAGCCCCGCCGGTTCGCAGACCTCATGCACGCCGTCCGGATCGGTGGCGCCGACGATGAAGAGTTGGTCGATTGAATAAGAGATCAGCGTCTCCGCGGTCCGCCGTTCCTCTTCCGGGTCGCGACTGGCGCTGACCACCACCGGGCATTGACCGCGGCTACGCACATGCCCCTCAAACGTCTGCGCCATGGAGGAGAAGTAGCGATTGTCGTGGACGGGCAGCATAAGGCCGACCAGGCCCGATCGCGAGCGTCGCAAACCCCGCGCCTGCAGATTGGTGGTGTACTGGTGGCGTTCGGCGAGGCCGAGAATTGTTTCCGCCGTACTTTCCTTGATACGGCGCTTGCGCCAAGTGCCGTTCAGCACGGCACTCACGGTCGACGGCGAACTACCCGATAGCACGGACAGATCATAGATCGTCGCCTTCTTCTTGACCCGCTGATCCATCTGGCGCCTCCGGCGCGTCTTTTTAGAGCAACATCCCGCTTGACGAGAGCTTCTCGATGCACAATAGTTTCTGCACCATCGATTGTGCAAGCGAAAACCGCTGCATGATCGATGGGGGAGTGTCCCGTCTTTTCGGGGAGGTTTCTAACGGCCGCCGTCGTTCGACGGCTCGAGTGTGTTTCCACTAGGAACGTTATGGGAGGAGTACAGATGAAAAAGCTCATGATCGCGGCGCTTGCCGCGACCCTTATGCTTGGCGGTTCATTCGCTGCGATGGCACAGCAGGCCGGCAAGGTCGGCGTCGTCGTCAAGATCGGCGGCATTCCGTGGTTCAACGCAATGGAGGCGGGTATCAAGGAACGCGGCCAGAAGCTCGGGATCGACGCATTCATGGTCGGCCCGACCAGCGCTGATCCGGCACTGCAAGTTCGCGCAATCGAGGATCTGATCGCTCAGGGCGTCAAAGTCATCGGCGTCGTGCCGAATGATGCAAAAGTGCTTGAACCAGTGCTGCAGAAGGCCAAGGACGCCGGCATCATCGTCATCACGCATGAATCGCCTGGCCAGAAGGGCGCCGACTGGGACTTCGAACTCGCGTCTGCCACCGGCTTCGGCGAAGCTCATGCCAAGCTCCTGGCGGAGAAGATGGGCGGCAAGGGTGAGTATGCAGTGTTCGTCGGCTCGCTGACGGTGCCGCTGCACAATGCCTGGGCCGATGCGGCAATCGAGTATCTGAAGAAGAACAATCCCGACATGAAACTTGTCGGCGAACGTTATGGCGTCGCCGAGGATGTGGACAAGAGCCGCAGCACTGCACTTGACTTGATCTCCGCCAATCCCGGCTTGAAGGGCTTTCTCGCCTTCGGCAGCCAAGGACCGATAGGCGCTGGCCGCGCAATCGAAGAGCGCCGGAAGGTGGGCGAAATATTCGTGCTCGGCCCCTTCTCGCCAGGCCAGGGCCAGAAGCTCATCAAAAGCGACGCGATCTCCGGCGGCTTCATGTGGAATCCGAAGCAGGCGGGCGAGGTTTTCGTCACGCTGGCCGACCATCTCATGAAGGGCAACGAGATCAAGGATGGTGATACGATCGAAGGGCTAGGGACAGTTAAGCCCGACTTCGAAAACCGTAACATCATCGTCGATCAGCTGGTCCCCATCAACAAGGATACTGTCGACGATCTCGCGGCGATGGGCCTGTAAAGCCTCCCGAGGCTATGGCAGCCGGGCTGGCCTCGAGCCGCCCGGCTGCAGGATTGCAAATGCGATTGGATCCAGGGTTTCAACTCGATGGCTGATCAGGCACTCGATGGCGCCGCATCACGGCCGCTGCTGTCGCTCCGCAACGTCAACATGACGTTCGGCGGCGTGAAGGCGCTGAAGAATGTCAGCTTTGAGGTGCTGCCGGGCGAGGTGCATTGCCTGGCCGGCGAGAACGGCTCCGGCAAGAGCACGCTGATCAAGGTCATTACAGGCGTGTACAGGCCCGAGGCGGGCGCCGTGATCGACTATGACGGCCAGAGCTACTCCCACATGTCGCCGGTAACGGCGCAGGCGGGCGGGATTCAGGTCATCTGGCAGGACCTCGCCCTGTTTCCCGAGATGACTGTCGCCGAGAACATCGCGTTCCAGACGGTCATCGCCCGCTGGCCGCGGCTGGTGAATTATGCCGAAATGCGCCGTGTCGCGACCAATGCCTTGCAACGTCTTGGTGTTACCCTCGATGTCGATCTCGCACTTCACCATTTCCCCATCGCACAGCGGCAGATCGTAGCAATCGCACGCGCCCTCGTCGGCCAGGCGAAGCTCGTCTTCATGGACGAGCCGACGGCGTCGCTCACTCAATCCGAAACCGACTATCTGCTGGATATCGTGCGCAATCTGTCGGCGTCGGGCGTCGCCGTTGTGTTCGTCAGCCATCGCTTGGCGGAGGTTCTTGAAATCTCCAGCCGCGTGACCGTGCTGCGCGACGGCGCGCTCGTTGGCGTCTATCCAACCAAAGGCCTGACCCAATCGCGCATCACCGAGCTGATGACAGGCAAGACCTTCGGCTATTCCGCCCTGCATCGGGATTTGGGCACGAGCCCGGTCATGCTTGAGGTTAAGGGGCTGTCGCGGCCCGGTGAATTCCAGGATGTATCCTTGACGGTCCGGCGCGGCGAGACACTCGGCATCACCGGGCTTCTCGGGGCAGGGCGCACCGAGCTCGCGCTGACGCTGTTTGGCATGCGCAAGCCGAAGTCGGGCTCTGTCGTCCTGGATGGCAACCCCGTTCGCTTCGGTTCCAACCGTGACGCGATCGCCGCCGGCGTCGCCTATCTTTCGGAAGACCGGCTGTCGCTCGGTCTCATTCAGCCCCAGGCAATCGCCGATAACATGGTGGTCGCGTCGCTAGACAAGATCCTTTCGCGCGGTTTCATTTCGAGCGATCGCAAGCGATCTCTGGTCAATCGCTGGATAAGGGATCTCGGCGTCAAGATCGGAAAGCAGGACGACGCGATCTCGACCCTGTCTGGGGGAAATCAGCAACGTGTCGCCATCGCAAAATGGCTGGCGACCGATCCGAAACTGCTTATCCTCGACGCACCGACAGTCGGCGTCGATGTCGGCGCGCGCGCCGGCATTTTCGACATCGTTTCCAAGCTGGCGGACAGCGGCCTGGCTATTATCCTGATCTCGGATGAGGTCCCTGAAGTCTATTTCAACGCGGACCGTGTGCTGCACATGGCTCAGGGGCGCATTGTCGGCGAATATGCACCGGGCGCTACGACCCTCCAGGCGATCGAGGAGGCGGTCTATGCGTAGGTTTGTCCGCTCCCACGCAACGGAACTGGCTTTGCTCGCCGTGATCGCAGTCATCTGCGTCTTCCTCTCGTTTGCGACAGACCGGTTCTTCACCCTCGGCAACGCGTTTGACCTTCTCAACACCAGCTCGGTTAACATCATCTTCGCTGTCGGCCTGCTCGTTGTGCTGATTGCCGGCGGCATTGACATCTCCTTCGCGGTTGCTGCCTCCGTTGTGCAATATCTGACGGCGACTGTCCTCGGTTGGGTCGGCGGCGGGAATTGGATTGTCGGCCTCATCATCGCTGGCGCTTTGGGCGTCGCGTTGGGCTGCATCAATGCCTTCTTGATCCACGGGTTCAGGATCATCTCGATCGTCGCCACGATTTCGACCTTCAACATTTTCTTCGGCTTGCTGATGTTCTTCACAGGTGGCGTGTCGATCTACAATCTGCCGGACTGGCTCACCACCCGCGTCGTGCTGTTCGAGCGAGAGATGGCTGACGGGACCTGGGCGGAGATCACCCTACCTGTGCTCATTATGGCCATATGCGTGTTCGCTACCTGGGCGTTGATCACGCGCACCACCACTGGTCGCCAGCTCTACGCATTTGGCGACAATCCGGAGGGCGCGCGCCGCTTCGGCATCAATATCGGTGCCATGCAATTTATCGCCTTCGGCTGGCTTGGCATGATGGCGGGCATCGCCGGTCTCGTCCAAGCGCATTACGCGCAGGAAGTCGTGCCGAACGCCCTTTATGGGCGCGAACTCGACGTCCTGGCAGCGGCAGTCCTTGGCGGTGCGCGGCTCGGCGGCGGCAAAGGCAGCGTGCTTGGCTGCATTCTGGGCGTTCTGTTGGTCTCGATCACCCAGAACGGACTCAATTTGATGGGTGTGTCGCCTTTCGCGTTCAAGATGATCGTCGGCGCCATCATTCTTGCCGCCATCACCCTGTCGAACACCAGCATCGAACGCCTGCTGCCGTTCCTGAAAAGCCGACGGGTGCCTTCATGACGGTTTTGATTGACCGCGCCCGCAATGCGCTTGGCCCCGAACTGGCAGGTCCGCTTGCCGCGTTCGCGGTGGTCATGGTCGTGTTCGGCATTGCCGCGCCGAACTTCCTTTCCCGCGCCACCTTTGGATCCGTCGCCTTCCAGCTGCCGGAGCTCGGCCTCCTCACACTCGCCATGCTGCTGCCGATCCTGACCGGCGGCCTGAACCTGGCCATCACCTTCACGGCCAACATGGCCGGCCTGACGCTGGCTTGGGTACTGCAAAGCCAGGGAGGCGTCGACGCGGGCATCGGCGCCTTTGTCCTTGGCTCGGTCCTTGCTGTCGCGGTTGGAGCACTGAGTGGGCTGATCATGGGGCTCGTCATCGCCTACACCAAGGCTCACCCGATCCTGGTCTCGCTGTCGATGATGATCTTCCTGCGCGGTCTCGGCGAATTCCTGACGCGTGGCGGCGACGTGTCCGGCATTCCCGGGTTCCTGGCGCGGATCGGCTATAGTTCGATTTTTGGCATTCCGGTGCCGTTGCTCATCTTCATCGCTAGCGTGCTGATCTGGCACATCCTGCTGACACGCATGAAGCTAGGCTTCAACACCTACATGATCGGCTCCAACATCGAAGCCACGCGCTATTCCGGTATCAATACGCGCAAGGTACAGGTTCTCGTCTACACACTGTCCGGCGCGATGTGCGCGGTCGCCGGTATCATCATGCTGGCGCGCTTCAATTCGGTGCGTGTCGGCCACGGCGAGTCTTACTTGCTGATCACCGTGCTTGCCTGCTTTCTTGGCGGGGTCAATCCGTTCGGCGGCTTCGGTCGGGTGATCCCGGTCTTCGTTGCGCTGGTCGTGCTCCAGCTTCTGTCCTCGGGGCTCAATCTGATGGGCGCAAACCAGCATCTTGCGACGGCGGTCTGGGGCATTTTGATGATCACGGTTATGATCCTGCGCTGGCTTGCCGGGCGTCTCAAATTCCTAAACACAAACAGAGGGTGAGTTAGATGCATGGTTTTGGGGTCCACACCTCGATGTGGACGATGAACTGGGATCGGGCCGGCGCTGAGAAGGCGATCGCGGCTTCGGTCAAATACGGGATGGACTTTATCGAGATCGCGCTTCTGAACGCGCCGGCGGTCGATGCCGCGCATACGCGCGCCTTGCTCGAACAGCACAATCTTCCTGCCGTTTGCTCGCTTGGCCTGCCGGAGCGCGCCTGGGCCTCGGTGCGGCCAGATGCTGCCATCGAACATCTCGAAGTGGCGATCGACAAGACCGCCGAGATGGGCGCGCTGGCGCTTTCCGGCGTGATTTTCGGCGGTATCGGCGAACGCACCGGCCTGCCACCGACCGAGAAGGAATACGACAATATTGCGCATGTGCTGACCGTCGCCGCCAAGCACGCCAAAAAGCGCGGCATAGAGCTCGGAATCGAGGCGGTGAACCGCTACGAGAACCACTTGATCAATACCGGCGCGCAGGCCGTCTGGATGGTCGAGAAGGTCGGGGCCGACAACATCTTTGTTCATCTCGACACCTACCACATGAACATCGAGGAGAAGGGGGCCGCCAACGGCATTCTGGCCGCACGCGACTATCTAAAGTACATCCACTTGTCTGAGAGCGATCGCGGCACACCAGGCACCGGCAACTGCCCCTGGGACGAGATCTACGCGACGCTGGCGGCGATCGGCTTCAAGGGCGGACTTGCCATGGAAAGCTTCATCAACATGCCGCCGGAAGTCTCCTACGGTCTCTCAGTCTGGCGGCCAGTCGCGAAGGACGAGGCCGAAGTGATGGGCAATGGCTTGCCGTTCCTGCGCAACAAGGCTCGCCAATACGGTCTGATCTGAAACGATGGGTGACAGGCAGAAGGTGGACGGCGCAAGGATCGCCGTCCTCGATGTCGGCAAGACCAATATAAAGCTCTCCGCGATGACGTTCGACGGCATGCTCGCGGAGAGCCTCTGCGTCCGCAACGAAGTGCGGCCCGGTCCACCTTGGCGGCACCACGATCTCAATGGCATTAGCGACTGGCTGTTCGGCTCGCTCGCCACTTTGTGCCGTCGTCATCCGTTGGAAAAAATGGTCGGCACCGGACATGGCTCCGCGGGGGTTCTGGTGAACGCAGATCCCGACGACACTTCCGCCCTGCCGATGATTGACTACGAGCAGGACCTGCCGCCTGCAATTCGCGATGGCTACGCGCCCCTTTCGGGCGATTTCTTCGATCGCAGCAGCTCGATCATGCTGAAGGCCGCCCACCAGGCGCGCCAGCTGTACTGGATGCAGCAGGTTGATCCGGAGCGCGTCGCTCAAGCTCGTTGGTACTTGGGCTTGCCCCAATATTGGGCCTGGCGGCTGTCAGGCGTGCCATCGGCCGAAACGACGGTTCTTTCGGCGCAATCACATCTATGGAACAACGTGCGCAAGGAGTGGTCGCCCATTGTGGCGGGGCAGGGCTGGAAGCGCCTCATGCCACCATTCCATCCGGCCTGGGAGACGTTGGGGCCAATCCGGCAGGATCTAGCGCGCCGGCACGGCATATCGGAAAAGCTGTCTGTTCTGACCGGCGGCCACGACAGCAGCCTGAACCTCTACCGCTATCAGGCGGCAGGCATGCGCGACGCCTGCGTGATCTCCACCGGAACCTGGATTGTCGGAATGTGCGCCGCGACACCTCTCGACCAACTCGATGAAAATCGCGGAATGGTGCTGAACAGCGACGTGACAGGACGCCCGGTTGGCGGTGTTTTGACCATGGGCGGACGAGAGTTCAGTCATGTGGCAGGGCAGGGGCAAGAAGGAAATGCGGCCGACGCCGCGCTGGTCAGTTCGTTGATTGGGCGAGGCACCTTCGCATTGCCGTCGTTCGGCGACGATGACGGACTGTTTCCCGGCAGCGCTGGGCGCGGCCGGTTTGAAGGGCCGCCTGCAGAAACCCCTGAGGAGCGCAAGGCGCTCGCGGTGCTCTATGCCGCGCTGCTGACAGCGGAATGTATCGATGCGCTGAAGGAAAACGGGTTGGTTGCATTGGATGGCACATTCCTGCGGGACCCGCTCTACGCCACGCTAGTTGCCGCGCTGCGGCCAAACGCCGAAACGGTTTACAACCTTGACTCCTACGGCACCGCTTCGGGTGCGGCATTACTTGGCGAACATGAAGCCCGTGACACGCCGGCTCCGATCGCGCTCAGCCTGCCGGCCGCCTTTGCCGGCGATCGTGCGGCGCTCGCGGCCTATGCGCAGCGGTGGCGCGAACTGGCAAACAGACACATTCTTCCGAGACAAGACAGAAGGACTGACCGATGACTGATGACAGCGCTCTGCGCCGCGAGATGGTGGATGTTTGCCGCCGGATGAACTCCAGCGGTATCAACCAGGGCAATGCCGGCAACCTGTCGGTGCGCTCCAGCGACGGTTTCCTGATCACGCCCTCATCGCTACCCTACGAAACGATGACGCCCGAAGACATCGTCGAGATGGGCTTTGACGGCACCTATGTCGGCCGACGACCCTCCTCGGAGTGGCGCTTCCACCGTGACATCTTGAGGGAGCGGCAGGAGATCAACGTCGTGCTGCATTGCCACTCGCTCTATGCCACGACGCTGGCCTGCCATCATAAGACGATCCCGAGCTTCCACTATATGACAGGAGTGGCGGGCGGTACGACCATCCGCTGCGCGGGCTACGCAACCTTTGGCACGCAGGCCTTGTCCGACAATGCCTTGGTTGCTCTCAAGGATCGCCTCGCTTGCCTGCTCGGCCAGCACGGTCAGATTTCGCTCGGCAAGACCATGGAAGCCGCGTTGTGGCTGGCGAACGAGGTCGAAACCCTGTCGCGCATGTATGTCCAGGCGCTTACCCTTGGCGAGCCGCCGGTCCTTTCCGACGAAGAGATGGCGCGGGTGATCGAGCAGATGAAGAAGATGAGCTATGGCCAAGCGCCGGATCCGGAAGGAACGAACGATTTGGCGCGGCCGCGCGGTGCTGCGGCCTAGCACGGCTTTGGCAGATTTTTAGTGGAGAGATGCCTGAGGCCGCGTGGGCAGCGGACTGGCGGCGGCTGTGCGAGGCTGAGGGATCGCCTGCCAATCGTTCTCGCTTTATCCCAATCGCCGCCTTGAGCTCGACTGTGGCAGGTGAAGACTGAATGTCGCCCTTATGACAAACGTTGAATCAAATCGTTCAGCAAGAGCAGCGACGCCCCGGCGAACACAGCCGCAGCCGCGTCGTCCAGCATGATGCCGAGACCACCCCTTACCTTGTCATGCATGACGCGGATGGGCCAGGGTTTGACGACATCGAAAAACCGGAATGCAAGGAAACCTGCTGCCCACCAGACCGGGTCGAGCGGCAGCATGGAAAGTGTTGCGGCGGTACCGAAGGTCTCGTCAATGACGACGATCTGCGGATCCTCCGTTCCGGTACGGGAGACGACATGCGACGACGCCCATACTCCCACGGCGAATACGGCCATGTAGGCAACCACGACCAGCCAAGGCGATGCAGGTATCAGGATCGCGGCAAGAACCACTCCAACAGCCGCGCCGCCCGTGCCCGGCCATAACGGGGATAATCCTGCGCCGGCCGAGGTCGCGAGCAGGTAAGCGAACTTAGGCAGAAATTTACGCATCGAGTTTCGGGCGGCTTCCCCGTGAATTGTAAATAGGCATTATATTCACATCTTTCCGATTACTGCCGCTAGACCGCCGGTCGATTTGCGACGGCGGACACAAGGGGCATTGCAGAAACTTCGAAACAACATCGGATGTTATCGCAGCGACCGGAGCTTTTGTGTTTCGCCGTCGGCTTGACAGTTCTCTGACTGCCTCAATCCATGGGCGCATTCGCCAAGACTTGAGCCGGGGAAGAGCCTGATCCGGTCTCGACCGCGCTGACCACCTCGATCTGCGCCGACGGGCTGGAACGAACCCACAATTTGCCGGTTAAACTTCGCAAAGCGACATCATCAGAGGAGCCAAGTCATCATGATCGCCGGCCTCATGAAACGTCGTATCGACCCGCTATGGGAGCACGCCGCTTCCCCGCTGATCGGGATCGGCATGACCCCGAACCAGGTTACATCAGGCGGGCTGGTGCTCGTCGCCCTGTCGTGCGCCGCTTATGTGTACCACCAGTCAACCCTTGCCTTTGGCCTTTGCCTCGCGTTGGCGTTTACCTTCGACGCGCTGGACGGCGCGGTTGCCCGTCGGAGACATATGAGCACCAAGGCCGGTGGTTATTTCGACGCGATGGCCGACCGGTATCAGGAACTTGCCGCGTTTGCGGCAATAGGCTGGGTCGCCGATCTGTGGGCGATCGCAATGATCGCGTTCGCCGGCGGAATCCTCACCAGCTACGCCAAGGCGCGGACGGCGATCGAAATCCCCATAGAAAATCAGGCGTGGCCGGACTTCTTGGAACGGATGGAGCGCCTGGTGTTCATTTGCGTGCTATTGGTCGCCGACGGAATCGCGATCGCCACGGGCGCCACTTCGCCCTGGATTCTCACGGGCGGGTTCGCGCTTTACGCACTGCTGGCAAACGCCACAGCGCTGCAACGGACCAATCGCGCATTTGCGATGCTCAAACGAGCGGACGCGAAGCAGCCATGAGACGGTGAAATCCATAACGCAAGCATCGATGACGGCAGCCTCACCTGGGAGACCCGTCTGGTCGATCTGCTCCCACGTTTCCTAAGCGCGCCCTGGCCCAGAAAAGGCGGTCATGACAACGGTCTGGCCGGTGGAAAACGTGAGGCGCTAGCACGGGCGCAGTCGGGTTAAAAACGATCCACGCGCGACCTGCGTCCTCTGGCATAGCGAAGTTGCTGACCCTGTGGGCCGATGTCCGCACCCTCGTTAGACCGTTTCGAGCCGGCTGAACCGAACCGGGATGAGTTTGCGGGTCTTCAGTTGCCCTACCGAATCCTTGTCGATGACCGTCAGCAACTGCCCTTGTTCGGGCCCCACAGGCATAACCAGGCGGCCCCCCGGCTTGAGTTGCTCAAGCAAAGCCGACGGCGCCCGCCCAGCCGCCACGGTGACTAGGATCTTGTCGAACGGGGCGTGCTCGGGCCAGCCGCGAGACCCGTCTCCGACACGAATGCTGACATTGGATAGACCGAAGCCCTGCAGGAGAGCCTCGGCATGGCTCGCGAATTCCTCGATGATTTCGACGCTCCAAACGTGCCCGGCGAGTTCCGCGAGAATTGCGGTTTGGTAGCCCAGGCCAGTGCCGATCTCGAGCACAGCCTCGCGCGGTTGAAGAGCAAGGAGATCGGTCATGAGAGCGACGATGAACGGCTGCGAGACGGTTTTGTCGAAGCCGATCGGCAGTGGCATGTCCTGATAGGCATAAGGAGCGACTGAGCTTGGCACGAAGAGATGGCGCGGCACCCGCTGCATCGCTGCCATCACCCGCTCATCGAGCGCCGCCTTGCCGAGTTCGTCGTTTGCAAGGTCGGTATGGATCGCAATCATCTCAACCATGTGTCGGCGTAAAACTGCGAGATGTTGTTCGTTCATTGGCTTCATGACGGTGGGGCTTTCCTCAACCAGCTTGCTGCCAAATAGGCTTATATCCTGTTCGTCACAGCAATGCCCGTCATGGTTTCCAGTTGCGGGTGGCCACCGCGACCGGAGGCAATTTAGCGTTGCGTCTGGTATATACCGGCGGCAGCCCTGGAGATCCGGCTACCATAACGGTATGTCCTAGCTCGCGGTGATCGAACGACGAACGGCTGAATTGCCGCATGCGTGGGCAGCCGGCGATCGCGATCGGGGCGTTGTCGTTGTAGTAGTGGACGCCGGTTTCACCGAGCGATGCAGCGACTGCTGCATGGCTTCGGGCAGCGGAATGCCACAACGGGCGTTCCCAAAGGTCGAGCCAAAGTCCGGGCAGGCCGCTACTTTATCGCCTCCACGAGTGCTGAGTGGAACTCGTCGGGTGCCTCTATCTGTGGTGAATGTCCAAGCTCTGGGAACTCAACGAGCGTCGCGTTTGGAATGGCCGCGGCTGCGGCGCGTCCGAGTTTTGGATATTGGCCGAGCGTCTTCGCGACCTCCGCGCTGGCGCGATTGCTGCCCGGGGCTGTGCGATCCTTGCCTCCGATGATCAGCGTTGTCGGTACGGAGATATTGCCAAACTCATGGATCACAGGTTGGGTGAAGATCATGTCCGAGGTTTGGGCCTGGTTCCACGCCACTATCTCCTTGTCCTCGCCGGCGTACATGCCAGCCAGCATGCTCACCCAACGGTCGTATTCCGGCTTCCAGTCGCCATTGTAATAGACGCGCTGCTGGTAGGCCTTGATGCTGGCGAAGCTGGTTTTCAGTTCGCTGGCGTATGCCACGTCGAGGGTGGCATAGGGAACACCTTTCGCCTGCCAGTCCTCGAGACCGATCGGATTCACCAGCACCAGGCGCTCCACGGTTTGAGGAAACTGCAGAGCGTAGCGTGCTGCCAGCATGCCGCCCATAGAATGGCCGACAAGGATGACGTCGGATACATTGAGGGATTCGATGAGCTCAGCGGTGTTATTGGTCAGTTGCTGAAACGAGAATTGATATTTCTGCGGCTTAGTCGACTTGCAGAAGCCGACCTGATCCGGCGCAATGACACGGTAACCCGCTGTCGTCAGCACGTCGATGGTCACTTCCCAGGTTCCGGCGCAGAAATTCTTGCCGTGCAATAGCACGACGGTCTTGCCGTTCGCCTTCCCGCGCGCCGGAACATCGAGATAAGCCATTTCGATGGGCTGGCGCTGCGAAGTGAAGCGGTGGATCTTGACCGGATGGGCATAGCTGAAGCCCTCCAGCCGAGGCCCATAGACGGCACTGGAGGCGGTCGCGCCGGGATCTTGGGCGAGAGTCGATGTCGTTATGGTGAAGAAGATGGCGGCGCTGGCTGGAATGCGCATGGAAGTCCTCTCTGTAATTCTCGGCGAGAACTATGGCCATCAATACGAGCGGCTTGTGACAGGCCTCATCACCATGTCGGCACAGAGATAACGATCAGTTGATCGTGGGAGCCGAATGTGAGCCTCGCGGTGTGATCCGATGGGCTCGGGTCCTAGCTCACCGGCCATCAGTTACCGCGAGCGAGCGAACCGTAATCGGCGGCGCTTTTGTACCGCCCGAGATTGGACAATGGCAGGCTCTTTGCCGTGCACGGCGCGACTTCGCTGTTGGAGAATTCGAGGCTACACTATCATCGGCGCCGCCCATATACATTACGTCGGTAGAGAGATGGATCTGCAAGCCTTCAGAGATTCGATTGTGCAATTACAGCCGCCCGCCGGCTTGAACCCTGCCCTGCAGGCGCTGTGGTGGGATGCAAAGGGCGATTGGGTTAAGGCGCACGAGCACGCGCAGGTGCGCGGCGATATCGCGGGTATGCGCGTGCATGCCTACCTCCATCGCAAGGAAGGCGATCAATCGAATGCGGAATACTGGTATCGTCGCTGCGGCGCCGCGCCGTCGACCTTGACGCTTGATGAGGAATGGCAAGAGTTAGCGCGTGCACTTTTGGGGCAAAGCTGACGCCTTCCGCACGCCAAGTCTGGTTCTGGGGGCCTTCACTCGAACCGCAGCGATGACTTTGATATAGTACCGCGGTCACGATCGGACGGCCTGCTCAGTCCGCCGCTCGCAGGAAACAGGCGGGCGGCATCCCTCTGCCACGGTCGGACATCTTGCTCCTGGCGCTGGTCTAGATCGCAACGGAAGTTCAATTTCATTTCCTCTGAAGCCCGTCATAATTAGGCCGGCGGCGGCATTACCAGCAATGTCTCGAGGAGGAGATGAAAATGCGGCTCAATAGGTGTTTCAATTTTGCAGGTAAGGTTTCATCGGTGCTTTCTCCCGCAGCAGGGAGGAAACGGCGTCTGCGTCAGACTATCCTGATATGTGCAGCTGTGGCGGCCGGTTCCGCGACGGTTGGTTTCGGGGCACAAAGCGCCGAAACGGGAGCCTGGATCACCACTTGGGCTGCCACACCTGCTCCGCGCTGGTTGGGTGATCTTCCTGCGCCTTTTGGAGTGCCGGAGGTATTGGAGAATCAGACCGTCCGCCAAGTTGCCCGCATCAGCGTTGGCGGCAATACCGTCCGGGTCGTCCTATCGAATGCTTTCGGCGCTAGGCCGCTGACTATCGGGGCCGGCAGCGTCGGAATAGCAGGCAAGAACGGCGACGTCGATCAGGCGACCCTGAAGCCCCTGACCTGGGGCGGCAAGAGTTCTGTGGTCGTTCCGCCGGGAGCCCCGATCCTCAGCGACCCCGTCGACCTGCCGGCAGAAGCGCTTTCCGAAATCTCGGTCAGCATCTTCCTGCCGAAGAAGACGGCGCTCTCGTCGGTGCATTGGGATGGTGTGCAAACCGCCTACATTTCCGGCCCGGGGAACTTCACAAACGAGGCGGCGTTCAAGGCTGACAGCACACTCAAATCACGCCTTTTTCTGAGCGATATATGGGTTGACGCCGCGCCGGAATCCCAGGCGATCGTGTTTTTCGGGGATTCCATCACGGATGGGAATTGTTCGACCCCCGACGCCAATAACCGCTGGCCAGACCATATCGCCAAGCGATTGCAGGAAACCGCCCACAAGGTCGCGGTGATTAACGAAGCTTTTTCGGGCAATCGCGTGTTGACCGACGGTATGGGTGTCAATGCGCTGGCGCGTTTCGATTCTGATATCCTGAGCCATCCGAAAGTCTCGACCGTCGTCGTAATGATGGGCATCAACGATATCGGCTGGCCCGGCGAAAATGCAATCACGCCGGACGACAAGGAACCGGCCGCCGAAGAGATCATCACCGGATACAAACAGCTCATCGACCGCGCGCATGCCCACGGCATACGCATTGTAGGCGCGACGTTGACCCCCTTCGCCGACACCTTCAAAGGACTTCCCACCGAGGGTTACTACACACCCGAGAAGGAAAAGATACGCGTCGCAGTGAACGAATGGATACGCACCGGTGGCGGCTTCGATGGCGTGGTCGACTTCGACAAGGTGATGGAAGACCCGGCCAAACCGGGGTATCTGCGCGACGACTACGACTGCGGCGATAATCTTCATCCCAACGACGCGGGATACAAGGCGATGGCAGACGCGGTCGATCTCGACGTCCTGTTGGGTTCAGCTAAATAGGTCACTGCTGACCTTGCCGCGCTGCTCAGGTATTGCGCGGCAAGGTCGGTTCCCCCGGATATCGAGACCGAGAATTGCAACCTGGTGCTTGGGACTGGGATCCGGATTTCCCACACAGGTCCCACGACGTGTTAAGCGTTTGGTAACTCTCCTAAGTCGAAAGCCAAAAGGTATTGGCTCCTTTTGCCCGCGATAGGTGTTAGGGCTGACATCGGGGCGAGACAAAAGGAGAAAAGACCGGGATGGCCACGGTACTGAACGCCAAGGGCGTTCCACTTCCCTATAGCGGGTCCTCCGTAAAGTGGTATTCAGCGACGAATTCCGGCCCAACACTTTATGGCAGCACGTCCAACGACTCGATATATGGGGACGGCAGTGTCACCGTCACGATGTATGGCGGCAAGGGCGATGACATCTATTATCTGTATTCCTCGAAAAACAAGGCGGTCGAGCGGCCCGGCGAGGGTGTCGACACCATCTCGACCTGGATGAGCTATAAGCTCCCAGCGAATTTCGAGAACCTGACGGTCACGGGCGACAAACGCTATGCTTTCGGAAACGAGCTGAACAACATCATTACCGGCGGCTCCGGCCAACAGACGCTCGACGGCTTACAGGGCGATGACGTGCTCAAGGGCGGATCCGGGGCGGACATTTTCATCGTGACCCCCGGCAACGGCAGTGATCTGATCCTGGACTTTGGCGCTCAGGATACCGTCCGTGTCGGGAGCTACGGCTTCACCTCCTTCGAGGAGGTGCGCGCCAACATGGTCCAGTCGGGAGCGAACGTTCGACTCAATCTGTCCGACAACGAGTTTCTCGTCTTCGCCAACAAGACCATCGGCGAGTTTACCGCAAGTCAGTTCAAGATGGCCGTGGACAGGTCGGCTCTGGAACTCACCTTTTCGGACGAGTTCGACACGCTGGACCTGTGGAATGGCTCGAGCGGCACCTGGGACTCGAATTTCTGGTGGGGAGCCGCAAACGGCAGCTCGCTCACGAGCAACAAAGAGCTTCAATGGTATATCGATACCAACTACGCCCCGACGCGTTCCGTCAACCCGTTCAGCGTTGACGACGGTATTCTTACGATTACCGCCGCCAAGGCCCCTGCGGCGATCCGGCCCGAGATAAACAACTACCAATACACGTCAGGTTTGCTGACGACCTACGAATCCTTCGCGCAGACCTACGGCTATTTCGAAATTCGAGCCGACATGCCCGAAAAACAGGGTGTATGGCCGGCCTTCTGGCTTCTCCCGGCAGACGGCTCCTGGCCACCGGAACTGGACGTCGTGGAGATGGTCGGTCAGGATCCAAACAAGCTCATTCTGACAAGCCACTCGAACGAGACGGGGACTCAGACGACAGTGACCTCGACGGCGTATGCCGCGGATACCGAAGGGTTCCACACATATGGCGTGCTGTGGACAGAAGACGAACTCGTTTGGTATTTCGATGACGTCGAAGTTGCTCGTGCCGCAACGCCTGCCGATATGCACGAGCCGATGTATATGCTGGTCGATCTGGCGGTTGGTGGCATCGCGGGAGCGCCTGCCGACGGGCTTGCGACGCCGGCGGAAATGCAGATCGACTACATCCATGCCTATGCGTTGAACGATTGGATTATCTAGGCGTAACACCTGACGGTGGGCTCGGCACGGACGCGTTCGTCATCAGGCCTGATTTCGGGCGCGGTCATTGCCGCCTGAGACTGAACCGGGACTGATGTGAAGGCGATGTCGCATCCCCATCCACCCGAGCCGCCGCGAACGACCCTCGCGGCGGTTCTGGCTTCCTTCCGGCGAGCGTTGGCGGGAATTGCCTTGATGAGCGGCGTCGTCAATGTCCTGGCGCTGACCGGCTCGTTCTTCATGCTGCAGGTCTATGATCGCGTCATACCCGGCCGCAGCGTGCCGACGCTCGTCGGGCTTGCCGTGTTTGCCGGCACACTTTTCGTCTTTCAGGGCGTTCTCGAACTCATCCGGTCGCGTTTGCTGGTGCGCATCGGAATGGCGCTGGATGCGCGCTTGAGCGGACAGGTCTATGCCGCTCTCATGCGCTTGCCGTTGCGCACCAAGCTCGCAGGCGACGGCCTCCAATCGTTGCGCGATCTTGACCAAGTGCGATCGTTTATGTCGAGCGCCGGTCCGACCGCGCTTTTCGACCTGCCCTGGATGCCGCTCTACCTCGCAATTTGCTTCCTGTTCCATTTCTGGATCGGCATGACGGCGCTGGCCGGCGTGGTGGTTCTCTTCAGCCTGACATTGCTTGCCGAAATTCGCACGAGAGAGCCCGCCAGAAAGGCAAACAGTCAAGCGGCAGCGCGCAATACGCTTGCCGAAGCGACACGTCGCAATGTCGAGGTTCTGCAGGGCATGGGCTTTGGATCACGCATCGCCGAGCGCTGGTCAGGGATCAATGCTGACTATCTCGACACCAATGCCACGGCGAGTGACCTTGCCGGGACGCTCGGAACGATCTCGAAGATCCTGCGCATGATGCTGCAATCGGGTATCCTGGCGATAGGCGCTTATCTGGTCATCCATCAGGAAGCGACCGGCGGCATCATGATCGCCAGTTCGATCATGATGAGCCGGGCGCTCGCACCAATCGAACTGGCTATCGCGCACTGGAGGGGTTTCGTCACCGCCCGCCAGGCATGGACCCGGTTGACCCAGCTTTTGGTCCTGCTTCCCGAAACTGCGATAAGTGTCTCCCTGCCTGCACCGAGATCTGCTCTTTCGGTCGAAAATATCAGTGTCACACCGCCAGGAGAGCGCCGTATGGTCGTGCAAGACGCCACCTTTGCATTGGAAAGGGGCGTCGGCCTCGGCATTGTCGGGCCGAGCGCTTCTGGCAAGTCATCGCTCGTGCGCGCTATTGCCGGTATATGGCTCCCAGTTCGTGGAACCGTCAGGTTGGATGGCGCAACGCTCGACCAGTGGTCGCCGGAAGAGCTGGGCAACCATGTCGGCTATCTGCCGCAGGATGTGCAATTGTTCGACGGCACCATTGCCGAGAATATCGCGCGCTTCGAACCGCAAGCGCCCTCGGACAAGATACTGGCGGCTGCGCGCGTGGCTGGTGTCCATGATCTCGTCATCCACCTGCCGGAAGGCTACGAGACGCGGATCGGCGAGGCCGGGTCGGCACTTTCGGCTGGCCAGAGACAGCGGATTGCGCTTGCACGGGCTCTCTACGGTGACCCGTTTCTTGTTATTCTCGACGAGCCTAACTCCAACCTCGATGCGGAAGGCGAGGCCGCGTTGACGGAAGCAATTCAAAGTGTCCGCGCTCGAGGCGGCGTTGCCATCGTGGTCGCACACCGGCCGAGCGCGCTGGCAAGCCTGGATCAGGTTCTTGTGATGGCGAACGCCCGCATCGTGGCCTTTGGCCCGAAGAATGAGATCTTGAACAAGATAACTCGCCCAGCAGGCGTTCCCTTGAAGGTCGTTTCCGGGCTTGAAGAGACGGCATCCTGATGGCGCAACGCACGATATTCGCGGCGGATCGCACTATTCGACGCTATCTGCTTGGCGGTGTCGCAACCTGCATCCTGCTGGTCGGCGGGGCGGGGAGTTTGGCTGCGGTCACCACGCTCTCCGGAGCCGTTATCGCTTCGGGAAAATTGGTCGTCGATTCCAGCGTCAAGAAAGTCCAGCATCCAACTGGTGGCGTGGTCGGTCAAATCTTCGTCCGGGAAGGCGATGCCGTGCAATCGGGCAAGGTTTTGATCCGCCTCGATGAGACGATCACTCGGGCCAATTTGGCAATCGTTACCAAGAGCTTGGACGAATTCGAAGCGCGACTGGCTCGCCTTGAGGCCGAACGCGACGGCAAAGGAAGCATCACCTTTCCAGCTTCGCTTGTGTCACGGCAGGATGCCCCTGAGGTTGGTCGGGCGATGGCCGGCGAGCAATCTCTATTCGAATTTCGCCGACAGGCACGCGCCGGTCAGAAGGCCCAGTTGGAAGAGCGCATTGCGCAGCTTGCCGAAGAAGTTTCCGGCCTGACCGAGCAAAGAGATGCCAAGAGCCAGGAAATCAAGTTGATCGGGTTTGAGCTCGAAGGCATGCGCGGACTTTGGCAACGCAAGCTGGTTTCAATTGATCGCATAACTGCGCTTGAACGCGATGCCGTGCGGCTTAAAGGTGAGCACGGGCAACTGACTGCGGCCATAGCGCAATCGAAGGGTCGTACGTCGGAGATCCGTTTGCAGATCATTCAGATCGACCAGGATTTGCGCAGCGAGGTGGCGACCGAACTGCGTGACGTCCAGGCAAGGATCTCTGAATTCGTGGAGCGCAAGGTCTCGGCTGAAGATCAGCTCAAGCGTATCGATGTTCGCAGTCCGCAGACCGGCGTCGTTCATCAGCTCGGCGTGCACACGGTCGGTGGTGTGATTTCTCCGGGAGAACTCATCATGCTGATAGTCCCGGTGACCGACGACCTGACTGTTGAGGCGCACGTGGCACCCCAAGATATCGATCAATTGACGCCAGGGCAAAGCGCGACCTTGCGGCTGTCGGCATTCAATCAGCAAACAACACCGGAGCTGAATGGTGTCGTGGGTAAGATTTCCGCCGACCTGAATTTTGATGAGAAAACAGGCGCCGGCTTTTACACCGTGCATGTTGCTTTGCCGCGCACCGAGCTTAACAGGCTCAACGGCCTGACCTTGGCGCCTGGAATGCCCGTCGAGGTGTTCTTTTCCACCGGCAGCCGCACCATGCTGTCCTATCTCGTGAAACCTTTGGCGGACCAAATCCAACGGGCGTTCAGGGAAGAGTAGCCGCGTCTCTGGGCGAGCCGCCGAGCTAAATTCCGGAACAAGGGCGCGATTTTGCCGTTTCGCCTGAAACTGGAAGCGATCCCACATGTCCGAGTTGACGAATGAAGAGATCGAGGGGCGGCTGAATGCCCAGCGGGAGACTTTGTCGCTAGTCGTCGCGCTGCTTGCCGGCCTCGACGCCACTTCCGAGCGAATATGGGCAGAACTGGAGGCCCGTTTTCAATTCCAGAATAATCAGGAAGACCCCGGCGCCTTGCCAAGCAGTGCATTCGCCATTGAGAGCGCGATGATGCGGGAGTTCAAGCTGATCGCCGACGAAGCGCGGGCACGCAACGCCGAATGGAACGACACGGACAAGCCACCCATAAGAGGGGCTAGCTGAAAATCGCGAGCCCAGCGAGTGCGATGCTGCACCATGGCCAAAGCGCATCGTGTCATCGGGTCTTGTTTAAAACACGAAAACGGGCCTGACCTATGGCAAATCACGGCACGACCCTTCCGACGGTTCTTATCACCGGTAGCAGCGGCTTCCTCGGGCAGGCGATTGCGCGAGGCTTGATTGACCGCTACCGCATCATCGGCCTCGATGTAGCAATGCCGAAACATCCCCCCGCCAACATGGAAACGATCGAGATCGATCTCACCTCCGATGAGGGCGTGGGGAGGGCTGTGGAGGCGGCACGGGTGCGCAGCGGTGGCCGCATCGCCTCGGTCATCCATCTTGCTGCCTATTACGACACGACCGGCAAGGACAATCCGAAATATGACGCCGTCACCGTGCAGGGCACGCGCCGGCTCCTGAATGCGCTGACGGCGATCAAGACCGAGCAGTTCGTGTTTTCCAGCACGCTTCTCGTTCATGCGCCAAGTCCGGGGAAGGGCACGAAAATAGATGAAGACTCGCCGCTCGACCCGGCCTGGGCCTACCCCCAATCGAAAGCCGAAACCGAGGCGCTGATCTCGAGGGAGCGCGGCGAAATCAAAACGGTGATCCTGCGGTTCGCCGGCGTCTATGACGAAGACTGCCGGGCGGCCTTCGTTGCCCAGCAGATCGCTCGCATCTTCGAGCGCTTGCCGACCGCCTATTTGTTCGCCGGCGATATCACCGCCGGCCAGCCCTATCTGCATAAGGACGATCTCGTCGATGCGGTGGTGCGCACCGTCGACCGGCGCGCCGAACTTCCAGTCGAGACCGTGCTTCTGATCGGCGAAGAAAACACACCCTCATACGAGGAGATGCAGAAGCGCATCGGCCGGCTCATCCATGGCGAGGACTGGCGAACCTTGGCGCTGCCGAAGGAGCTGACGAAGCTGGGCGCCTGGTTGCAGACGGAGGTGCTCGATCAGGACACCGACATCAAGCCGTGGATGATCGAGAACTCGGACGATCACTACGAGATCGATATCTCGCGGGCCGAGGCTCTGCTGGGTTGGGCACCACGACACAGCCTGCTGGACACACTGCCGGAGATGATCCGGCGGCTGAAACAGGACCCAACGGATTGGTACGCGGCCAACAAGCTCAATCCGCCCGTTGTCGCGGCTTCGGATCCCGAGATCGAGCAGGCGGAAAGGCGCCTCAAGGGACCGCTCGAGCGAAGCAAGAAAGACGTCGAGGCGGCCACAAAACGGCATCGGTTCAGAACGCTCTGGGCGCCGATGACCAACGCTGCGCTCGGACTGTGGCTGGTCACGTCGCCGATGACGGTTGGCCTGTTCGATCCCGTCGCAGCCGCAATACCTCCCGCTCTGGGACATGCTATTGCGGAGCCCGAATTCCGCAACGCCGGTCTCGGTGTTAGCGAAATCGTTTCCGGCCTGCTCGTGACGGTCTTTGCGTTGCTGGGCATGCTCCAACGCTGGCGCTGGGTGCAGTGGATCACGGCGTCGCTCGGTCTTTGGGTGATGCTTGCGCCGTTGCTGTTCTGGACGACCAGCCCTGCCGCCTATGCTGTCGACACGCTTGTCGGCATGCTGATCGTCGCCTTCGCGGTGATGATCCCGCCGACCCCAGGTATCAGCCGTCGCGCGCTGGCGGCCGACGACGACCGCCCGCTGGGCTGGACCTATTCGCCATCCACCTTCACGCAGCGGATCCCCATCGTGGCGCTGGCCTTCGTCGGCCTATTCGTTTCGCGTTATCTCGCCGCCTACCAGATGGGCCACATAGATGGGCTATGGGATCCGTTCTTCGGCCCCGGCGGCGCACCGGTGCGCAACGGCAGCGAAGCGGTGGTGACGTCATGGGTCTCGCAAGGTTTTCCAATAGCCGATGCAGGGGTCGGCGCCTTCGCCTATTGCCTCGATATCCTCGCCGGCGCGATCGGCGACCGCCGGCGCTGGCGCACCATGCCGTGGATGGTGCTCCTCTTCGGCTTGCTGATCGTTCCGCTCGGCGTGGTCAGCGTCTCCTTCATCATCATCCAGCCACCGCTGATTGGTGCGCTGTGCACGCTCTGCATCCTCCAGGCCGCCGTCACGGTGGTGCTGATCCCCTACTCGGTCGATGAGGTGCTGGCGACCATCCAGTATCTCTGGGGCGCCACGAGGGCGGGCGAGCCGTTCTGGCGTACCTTCTGGAGGGGCGGACCTGCGCTGTCGGAGAACCAGACGCCTGACACCGACCTAGACCGTCCAGCTTCCGCGTTGCTGAAGGAATTTGTCACCGGCGGCGTGAACTTCCCGTGGACGCTGGTTGCGAGCACGCTGCTCGGCGCCTTGCTGATGACAACGCCATTGATCTTTGGCACGCAACCGCCGCTCTATTTCAGCGATCACGTCGTCGGCTGTCTCATTATCATGGTCGCAGTCACGGCCATGGCCGAAATTGTCCGGCCGCTGCGCTTCCTCAATGTAGTGCTTGGTGCATGGATCGCGGTGTCACCCTTCGTGTTTGCCGGCGGTGGAACCATCGCGATCGCGGCGGACGTTGTGATCGGTCTGGCGCTGATCGTGCTCAGCTTGCCGCGCGGCACGCGCAGCGACCAACATTATGGCGGTTGGGATCGAGCGATTG
>NZ_RZTI01000099.1:0-22061 GCF_003997275.1 Mesorhizobium sp. M6A.T.Ce.TU.002.03.1.1 | reverse complement strand
CAGCACATTGGCGAGCGTGCCGATGTCGAAGATCGCATCGGACTCGGGATCGTCGTCGGCGGCATTCATCTGGGTCGCAAGCAGGATCTGCTTTTCCTGACCCATCACCTCTTCCAGCGCCTTGATCGACTTTTCACGCCCGACGAAGAGCGGAACGATCATGTGCGGGAACACCACGATGTCGCGCAGTGGGAGGACTGCGAAGACGCCATCGCTGGGAGCCTTGGATATTTTGGCCATTGTCCAACCTTTCATGTCGCGGCTTCCAATCGGCCAACCGCGAATCTCATATTAACGACCGAGGATCGTTCCGCCTACCACCGTTTGTCACGGGAGTTTTACAGCACAGAATTCGGCACCCCGGCCTTCCTCAGTTAGTTGGAGGCACGGGGGGCAAAGATCAAGGGTCAACACGAAACCGTTCATCCAATCTGTCACAATCCGTTCATCACAAGTCGGCCCGACCGCAATAGCAAAAACGGCGCCTCGCGGCGCCGTTTCAAAAAAACTCCATTGTGCAGGCTCACGTCAGGCGCTGACGTTGCCCTTCTTTTCCTTCTGCTCGGAATAGATGTAGAGCGGCCTGGCGTTGCCGGACACCACCTCTTCCGAAATAACCACTTCGCGCACGCCTTCCAGCGCCGGCAGCTCGAACATCGTATCGAGCAGGATCGCTTCCATTATCGAGCGCAGGCCGCGCGCGCCGGTCTTGCGCTCGATGGCGCGCTTGGCGATCGCCGACAGCGCATTCTCATGGAAGGTCAGGTCGACATTCTCCATCTCGAACAGCCGCTGATACTGCTTGACGAGCGCGTTCTTCGGCTCGGTCAGGATCTGGATCAGCGCCGGCTCGTCGAGGTCCTCCAGCGTCGCCAGGACCGGCAGACGGCCGACGAACTCGGGAATGAGGCCGAACTTCAACAGATCCTCAGGCTCGACCAGGCGGAAAACGTCGCCGGTGCGGCGATCCTCGGGCGAAGCGACCGTGGCGCCGAAGCCGATCGAGGTCTTGCGGCCGCGATCCGAAATGATCTTGTCCAGGCCGGCGAAGGCGCCGCCGCAGATGAACAGGATGTTGGCGGTGTCGACCTGCAGGAACTCCTGCTGCGGATGCTTCCTGCCGCCCTGAGGCGGCACGGAGGCGACCGTGCCTTCCATGATCTTCAACAGCGCCTGCTGGACGCCCTCGCCCGACACGTCGCGGGTGATCGAAGGATTGTCCGACTTGCGCGAGATCTTGTCGATCTCGTCGATGTAGACGATGCCGCGCTGGGCGCGCTCGACATTGTAGTCGGCCGACTGCAAGAGCTTCAGGATGATGTTCTCGACATCCTCGCCGACATAGCCGGCCTCAGTCAGCGTCGTCGCATCGGCCATGGTGAAGGGAACGTCGATGATGCGGGCCAGTGTCTGCGCAAGCAGCGTCTTGCCGCAACCGGTCGGGCCGATCAGCAAAATGTTGGACTTCGCCAGCTCGACGTCGTTGTTCTTGCCGGCATGCGCGAGACGCTTGTAGTGGTTGTGGACGGCCACCGACAGCACGCGCTTGGCGTAGGGCTGACCGATGACGTAGTCATCGAGAACCTTGAGGATCTCCTGCGGGGTCGGCACGCCCTCACGCGACTTCACCATCGAGGTCTTGTTCTCCTCGCGGATGATGTCCATGCAGAGCTCGACGCATTCGTCGCAGATGAACACCGTCGGGCCGGCGATCAGCTTGCGCACTTCGTGCTGGCTTTTGCCGCAAAACGAGCAATAAAGCGTGTTCTTGGAATCACCGCCGTTGCTGCCGACCTTGCTCATTTTCATGTCCTTTCATAGCCGCCCGCCGATGGTCTGGTTGAAAGGGCGCATATTCAAATCTATCGCGGGAAATCGCCGCCGCCAGTGTCCCGGCTCCCGCAACGCATTCCATACGAAACACATATCAGAAAACGTCGCAATGATTCGCACCAACCCCGCACAAAGCTAAGCCGTCGAAAATCAACATAGGCTTAACGTAGGCAATTGCTCCCGTCGAGGGAACAGCCAATTGTGGCCGAAATGCCGCAAGCGGCGTCAAAAGCGTGTTTTCCCACCATCCAGCTGCCACCAAGCTTATGCGGCGGCAACCTCAGCCGGCTCGCGCGACGAAATGACCTTGTCTATGAGGCCGAAATCCTTCGCCTCGTCGGCGGTCATGAAGTGGTCGCGGTCGAGCGTCTTTTCAATTTCGTCATAGCTCTTGCCGGTGTGCTTGACATAGACTTCGTTGAGACGACGCTTCAGCTTGATGATGTCCTGGGCGTGGCGCTCGATGTCGGAAGCCTGGCCCTGGAAGCCTCCGGAAGGCTGGTGGACCATGATGCGGGCGTTCGGCGTGGCGAAGCGCATGCCCTTCTCGCCTGCGGTCAAGAGCAGCGAGCCCATCGAGGCCGCCTGGCCGATGCACAGCGTCGCCACCGCCGGCTTGATGAACTGCATGGTGTCGTAGATCGCCATGCCGGACGTGACGACGCCGCCAGGCGAATTGATGTAGAGGTTGATTTCCTTCTTCGGATTCTCCGCTTCGAGGAACAGGAGCTGCGCGCAGACCAGCGTCGCCATGCCGTCCTCGACCGGGCCGGTGATGAAAATGATGCGCTCTTTCAGCAGCCGCGAGAAAATGTCGTAGGCCCGCTCGCCGCGATTGGTCTGTTCGACCACCATCGGAACGAGGTTCATGTAGGTTTCGACGGGGTTCTTCATGGACTATCCCTTTTCAAAGGTGGGATTCCGGCGCCGGGAGATTAGCAAGTCGGGCAGAATCGGTTCTGGATCGTTGTCCTGTAAATAGGATGTCGGCTCACCCTAGCGCAAGGCCGCCTCTCCTAGCCATCCGGTTAAGTCGAATCAAGCTTTCTGCGCAGGATTCGCCCGAAGCTGCGCCGGCAGCCTTCTGCTGCTCTTGAAGCGGCGCCGCCGCGTAACACTTTCTTAACCGCGTCGCTTAACGAAATGTCTCGAAACTGCTTTCCCGCGATACGGCTCCCCCTACAATTCAACGTTGAGTTTGCTCTGAAGGCTCAACAGGGGCGTGCCATGATCAGGCTACTTCGGCCCGCAGCCACGCCCTTAAACCGGCGACGTCGCCATTGCCGATGGTCGCCGCTACGCGCCTGCCGACAGCCGCGCCGAACTTGTAGCCGTGGCCGGAGCAGGCCGAGACAACAAGGCATCTGCCCTTCTCATGCGCCAGGAATTTTTCGTCGGCGGTGAAGGTGTAGGCGCAGGTGACGACTTCGGTCACCCTATACTCCTCGATACGGGCGATCGGCGGCGAAAACAGGTTGCGGATCGCCTCGCCCTCGCCCGCCACCGGCTGGCGGTTCCAGTCGGCGTCGCTGGTCGGCACCCTGTGCAGGCCGGAGCCGAATTTCATGCCGGCGCCGCCGGAGGGCGGGATCACGTAGCCATCGACAGCACCGCCGACATCGAGGATGACCGGGGCCCCTTGCCACGCCGCTTTCAGGTCCGCCGGCGGCTCGACATAGGCAAGCGCGGTGCGCCAGGTCTTCAGTTCGCCGTCTAGTTCCGGAAACAGTTTTAGCACCCAGGCGCCGGCGGCGATGACGATGCGGTCGGCTTGCATCGTCTCGCCGCTTTCAAGCACGATGTGGCCGGCCTCAACGTCGATCGTCGTCACCTTGCTGTTTTCATAGACGTTGGCGCCGTTGGCCCGCAGCCAATTGGCGAGTCCCGCCGCGATCTTGCGGCAATGCAGTGCGCCGCCCTCCGACGAGAAGAAAGCGTAGCGAAAACTTCCGCTCTCGAGGAACGGCCAGCGCGCAACGGCCTCCCCCGGCTCGATCATCTCGAAGGGAAAATTGCCGGCCGCCAGCCCGTCGCGCATCTGCTCGGCGTCGTCACCCTCGTCGCGCGAAATGCAGATGAAGCCGCGCGGATCGAGATGGTTTTCGCCGAGATCAACCCACATCTCGTCCCAGGCCTCATAGGCTTCGGTGATCAGCCGGCCATAGCCCATAGCTGCACCATAGGCGCGGCGGATGATGCGGTGATGGTCGCCCGAGGCGGCAAGCGGATTGGGAATCGGTCCCTGCTCGACGATCGTGACCCGGTGCCCGGCCTTGATCAGCGACCACGCGGTCGAAAGCCCTGCAATGCCTGCGCCAACCACGATCACATTCATCAAAACCGTCTTTCCGCAGCCGCGCCGGCTGGCTCAATGCATTGGGCTATCGGGCGCCAACATACGGTCTGGCGCCAAGCTGGCAAGCCGGGCTAATGATCCAGAATGACCGATTTGGTGCCACCAACTTACCTGGCCTTCGATCGAGCCACCCGCCATATGCGGCTCGATCCACACGAGCCGGCTTTCTTCCAGAATCCCTATGAGGCCTATGCCTTCATGCATGGCGCATCGAATGTCTTCTTCTGGGAAGAGTTCGGCTTTTGGTGCTTCGGCGGCTTCGACGACGTCAACCGGCTGCTGCGCGACCGCCGCTTCGGCCGCCAGAACCCGGCCGGCGTCCCCGACAGAAGCGGCATTGGCCAGGACCGCACGCATCTCAACGCCTTCGACGGTATCGAGGCGAATTCAATGCTGGAGCTGGAGCCGCCCGTTCACACCAGGCTCAGAACGCTGGTCAACCGCGCCTTCGTCTCGCGTCAGGTCGAGCGGCTTCGGCCGCGCGTCGAGGCGCTCGCCAACGAGCTGATCGACCGTTTCGAACCGGACCAGGTCGATCTGCTGCCGGCTTTCGCGTCGCCGTTGCCGATCACCATCATTGCCGAGATGCTCGGCGTGCCTGTCGAGATGGGGCCGCAGTTGCTCGACTGGTCGCATCAGATGGTCGCCATGTATATGCATGGCCGCACACGCGAAATGGAAGAGACGGCCAATCGCGCCGCGCGGGATTTTTCGGATTTCCTGCGCGGCTATGTTGCCGAGCGGCGCAAAAACCCCGGCGACGATCTGTTGTCGCTGCTGATCTCGGCGCAAGACGATGGCCAAAAACTCTCAGAGGACGAACTGGTGTCGTCGGCCATCCTGCTGCTCAACGCCGGCCACGAGGCGACCGTTCACCAGACCGGCAATGCGGTGCGCTCGATCCTCGCGCAAGGCGGCGACCCGCGCCGCTTCTTCATTTCTGCGGAAGCGACCGCGGCGACCGTCGAGGAATGCCTGCGCTTCGACGCGCCGCTGCACATGTTCACGCGTTATGCCTATGAAGAGATCGAGGCCGGCCCCGGTGTCATCGTGCGGCCGGGCGAGACGATCGGCCTGCTGCTCGGCATGGCCAATCACGACCCGGCGGCCTTTGCCGAACCTCTCGCCTTCAGGCCGGATCGCGCGGACCAGAAGAACGTCTCGTTCGGCGCCGGCATCCATTTCTGCATCGGCGCGCCGCTCGCCCGGCTCGAATTGCAGGTGTCGCTGAAAACCCTGTTCCAGCGCCTACCGCGGCTGCATCTCGCCGGACAGCCGCGCTTCCGCGACTCCTATCATTTCCACGGGTTGGAAGCGCTCGCCGTGCGTTTTTGAGAACAGCGGACCTAAGGCTGAGATCGCATGACTGAAAAGATGAAATTCGCTTTTTTGCAGGAGTCTCCGTTCTGCTTCACCGACGCTTCCGGAGATGTCTTCGGCTGCGACGTCAAGCTCGCACAGAAGGTTTGCGAAATATTGGGGCTAGGGACCTTTTTGCCCATCGAGACCGAGTTCGCCAAGCTGCTTCCCGGACTGGCCAAGGGCGAGTGGGATATGACCACCGGTCTGTTCGTTTCGGACGAACGCAAGAAATCCGTCGACTTCACGCGACCGATCTGGGTCTTGCAGGACGGGTTGCTCGTCGCGAAAGGCAATCCGCGCGAATTCAGCGGCTATCGATCCATCGCCGCAGATGAGGCGGCGTTGATCGCCGTCATATCGGGCCAGGTCCAACATCAGACGGCTTTGCAAAATGGCGTTCCGCCCGAGCGGATAAGAATATTCGCCACGCAAGCGGGCGCGGCCGATGCTGTCGCTGCCGGTGCGGTGCATGCCTATGCAAGTGTCGCCATGGCGCATCGAGGCTATCTGGCTCAGCATTTCAACGCGCCTCTTGCGGTCATCGACGTTCCGGCAGCCGAAAAACAGCCGCCGGCGCTTTCGCTCTCGCCAAAGACAATGCGATCCTGCGCCAGCGCATCGATTCATGCCTGGACGATTTGCTGGGAAGTCCCTGGCACCGGGACATGATGGCCGAATACGGATTTTCCGACGGTGATATCGATCGGCTTTTGTGAAAGCGCCATGCAAGTGATCAAAGCTTGATCACATACTCCTTGCGCGTCATTTCAAGCACTTCCCAGCTTCCTCTAAAACCCGGCCTGAGCACGAAGCTGTCGCCGGCCCTGACGGTGCGCGCCTCGCCGCCCTCCTCGGCGATCACTGAAACGCCCGACAGGATGTGGCAGAACTCCCACTCGTCATACTCGATGCGCCATTTGCCCGGCGTCGCCTCCCAGATGCCGGCATAGAGCCCGCCGTCGCGTTCCTCGACATTCCAGGTGCGAAACTTCGGATCGCCCGAGATCAGGCGACCCGGCGCCGGCGCCCCAAGTTCCGGCTCGACACTTTCGACATTGACGGAGAGAAATTTCGGCTCGGTCATCGAATCTCCTTCCAGTGGGGATCAAACCTTGGCGAGAGCCTGTTCCAGATCGGCGACGATGTCGTTGACATCCTCGATGCCGACCGAGAGCCTGACCGTATCTGGCCCAGCGCCAGCCGTAACTTTCTGCTCGTCCGACAATTGCCGATGCGTGGTCGATGCCGGGTGGATGACCAGCGACTTGGTGTCGCCGACATTGGCGAGGTGCGAGAACAGTTCGAGCGCCTCGACGAATTTGATGCCCGCCGCATAGCCGCCCTTCAGGCCGAAGGTGAACACCGCACCGGCGCCAAGCGGCGAGTATTTTTTCTGTAACGCATTATTCTTGTCGCTGGGCAGGCCGGGATAGGAGACCCAGGCGACCTTGGGGTGGTTGGACAGCCAGGCGGCGACAGTGACCGCATTGTCGCAATGGCGCTGCATCCTGAGCGGCAGGGTTTCCAGGCCGGTCAGGATCAGGAACGCATTGAAGGGTGAGATCGCCGGACCCATGTCGCGCAGGCCAAGCACGCGCGCGGCAATGGCGAAAGCGAAGTTGCCGAAGGTTTCGTGCAGGACGAGGCCGCCATATTCGGGGCGCGGCTCCGACAGCATCGGATATTTGCCGGATTTCGACCAGTCGAAGGTGCCGCCGTCGACAATGGCGCCGCCGATCGAATTGCCATGGCCGCCGATGAACTTGGTCAGCGAATGCACGACGATGTCGGCGCCATGCTCGATCGGCCGCACCAGATAGGGCGAGGCCAGCGTGTTGTCGACGATCAGCGGCAGGCCGTGCTTGCGGGCGATGTCGCCGATCTTCTCGATATCGACGAAGACACCGCCCGGATTGGCCAGACTCTCGATGAAGATCGCCTTGGTCTTTTCATCGATCTGGCTTTCGAAGGTCGATATGTCGTTGGTGTCGGCCCAGCGCACCTGCCAGCCGAAATTCTTGAAGGCGTGGCCGAACTGGTTGATCGAGCCGCCGTAAAGCCTTGTCGCGGCGACGAAGTTGTCGCCGGGCTGCATCAGATTGTGGAAGACCAGCACCTGCGCGGCATGACCCGACGCCACGGCCAGCCCTGCCGTGCCGCCTTCGAGCGCCGCGATACGCTCTTCCAGCACCGCCTGGGTCGGGTTCATGATGCGGGTGTAGATGTTGCCGAAGGCTTTTAGCCCGAAAAGCGAGGCGGCATGGTCGGCATCGTCGAAGACAAAGGAGGTCGTCTGGTAGATCGGCGTGGCACGCGCGCCGGTCGCCGGATCGGGCTTGGCACCGGCATGGACGGCGAGCGTGTTGAAACCGGGCGTGCTGGTCATCGAATACCTCCCTTTGAACCTTCTGAAAATCGCCGGGCATTCTTGGCGAAGCCCGGTCACGAATGCAAAGAAGAAAATGCCCTTCGACGCACGTTCTGTGATCGAGGCGCGAGAAAATGTTCCGATTACCGGAATAAATTTCCGTCTCGAGCCTGATCCACCCCGATAGGATCGGGATGGGGTCTATCTTTCTTGTTTGACCATGATCTTTTCCGAAAACCGGTTTCCACTTTTCGGGATCATGGTCTACTTCTGGCGAACGCCGAAGCTCTGGAATCCCGGCCGCATCAGCGGCTTCTTCGACGACAGCACGCCGGAGTTGACGCCGGTCCAGCCGATTTCACCCGACAGCTTGCCATACTCTATCTTGGGGCAGCGGTTCATCACCACCTTGATGCCAGCGGCCTCGGCGCGCACGGCCGCCTCGTCGTGGCGCACGCCAAGCTGCATCCAGACGACTTTCGGCAGCGGGTCGAGCCGCAGGATCTCGTCGATGACGCCAGGCACCGCCGCGGAAGCGCGAAAGATGTCGACCATGTCGACGGGCTCGGGGAGATCGGCGAGCCTAGCATAGACTGTTCGGCCGAGGATTTCCTTGCCGGCCTGTCCCGGGTTGATCGGAAACACCGAAAACCCTTTGGCAAGCAGATATTTCAGCACGAAATAGCTCGGCCGCACATCATTGGCGGACGCGCCGACCATGGCGATGGTCTTAACCGAATTGAGGATGCCGGCGATATAGGCATTGTCGTAGGCGTCGTGGTTCATGCCTCGTCCTCATACAGAGCTTCGGCGAGAAAACCATCCGGATCGTTGCAGAAACTGCGCATCATCCGAAAATGATCGGTATCGCTGAAACCGGTCGGGTCGAGGCCGAACCGGCTGATGCGGAACAGCCGCGCGCCGGGACAGGCCATCAGCAGCGGCGAATGCGTCGCCATGATCACTTGCGCCGTGCCGGATTGGTCCATCCGCCGCAGCATCCTGAGAAGCTCGATCTGGCGCGTCGGCGACAAGGCGCTTTCGGGCTCGTCGAGGATGTAGATGCCTTGCCGGCGGCAGCGCTCCTCGAAGAAACGGATGAAGCCCTCGCCATGCGACCAGGACAGGAAATCGGGCGGAGGTGGCTTGAACGGATCTTCGAGCGCCGCCTGATCGAGATAACGGGCGACGGAGTAAAAGGATTCAGCGCGAAAGAACCAGCCGGCGGTGACTTTCGGCAGCCAGTGACCGCGCAGCGTCTTAGCCAGTGCGGCGCCGCTCGTATCGATGGCAGCTGAATGGTCGATGGGCATGTAGCCCTTGCCGCCGCCGGCCTCGTCGTATCCGGCCAGCGCGCCGATCGCCTCGAGCAGCGTGGATTTGCCGGTGCCGTTCTCGCCGACGATGATGGTGATCGGCGTGGTGAATTCGAGCTCGAAAGTGGCTGCGGAAGATCGGCAAGTTCCAGGGGTATTTTTCCCAATCTGCGACCCGCGCCGGCTCTATCAGGATGCGCTTGAGATAGGGAGCCTTCAGTCGCGTCAGTTGCTTGCGAGGAGCCATGCGGCAGCGATCAGTCCGGCAGCGAGATCGTTCCGTCTTCCGCGATCGGAAAAGCCGGATTGTGCGCCACTTCCCAGACATGCCCTTCCGAGTCGGCGAAATAGCCATACCAGCCGCCCCAGAAGGCGCGGCCGGCCGGCTTGACGATACGACCGCCGGCCTTCTCGGCCATCGCAAGCACGTCGTCGACTTCCGTGTCGGAGCGGGTGTTGTAGGCGAGATAGACCGCCGACGGCGCCTTGGAAAAGGTGATGCCCGAATCCTCTTCGGCGCTTGCGCGCGGGAACAGGCCGAGAATGACGCCGCCCATCTGGAAGAAGGCGACGCCGTCGGTGATCCCGGCATGGCGGGTCAGGCCCATCGCCTCGTAGAAGCGCGTGGCGCGCTCGAGATCGTCGACGGCGATGGTGATGATTGAGATGCGGGGTTCCATATCTAATCGTCCGTCCATTCCGGCTTGCGCTTGCCGATGAAGGCGCCAATGCCCTCTTCCGCGTCGCGTGCCAGCATGTTTTCGACCATGACGCGGCCGGTATAGGCATAGGCCTCGGCCAGCCCCATCTCGGCCTGCGCGTAGAACGCCTCCTTGCCGGTCTTCACGACCAAAGACGATTTGGCAGCAATGGTTTGCGCGTATTTGGTGACAATCTGGTTCAGATATTCGCGCGGCACCACGCGATTAACCAGGCCGAATTCCTTGGCCGTCGCCGCATCGATGGTCTCGCCGGTCAAAAGCATCTCCATCGCGTCCTTGCGCGAGACGTTGCGCGACAGCGCCACCATCGGCGTCGAGCAGAACAGGCCGATATTGACACCGGGCGTGCAGAAGGTCGCCTCATGCGAGGCGATCGCCAGATCGCAGCTCGCGACCAGTTGCGCCCCGGCTGCCGTCGCCAGGCCATCGACCTCGGCGATCACCGGCCTGGGATGGCGCACGATCGCCTGCATCAGTACCGCGCAAGCGGAAAACGTCTCCTCGAAGAATGCCTTGCCGCGATCGGCATCAGTGCGGCGCGCGGTCATTTCCTTGAGGTCGTGTCCAGCGCAGAACACTTTTCCGGCCGCTGCCAGGATAATGACGCGGACGGATCTGTCTGATTTCGCGCGGTCGAGTTCCGCCGTCAGCGCCGCCATCACCGCCAGCGACAGCGCATTGGCCGGCGGATTGGCAAGCGTGAGGCGCAGCACGCCCTTGTCCAGTCTCGCGACAACATGACCTTCGGCAACGGCCGGCTTGATGGCGACGATTTCGGCCATGTTCTCCAACCTCTTCATTGGCCAGCGGCATCGGATTCGTGGGCCATGGAACAAAAGAACTAGCACGCTGCCGATTGAAGAACAGCCTTGAGACGTGTTTTCTCAAACCCGACAATTGGCCCAGGCGTCCACCTGACCCCGTGCCGGCTCCATATAGGAAACCGCTTATGCCCGTCCAAGACAATCTCAAACCGGTGCTGACGGCGGCTGAAATCAATGCCCTGATGGCAACCGTCTACCCACAGCTCAACGACCAGTTCACCTTCTACGAGGCGATCGACGTGTTTCCCGGCGGCTGCACGGTTCGCCTGAATGCCGACGAGCGGCATTTGCGCCCTGGCGGAACGGTGTCGGGCCCGTCGCTGTTCACACTGGCCGATATAGGCGGCTATGTCTGCGTGCTTTCACATGCCGGGCCGGATGCGCTTTCGGTCACCACCAATCTCAATATCAATTTTGTCCGCAAAGCCGAGGCCGGCCCGATCGACGGCCATTGCCGCATCCTGAAGCTGGGCAAAAGCCTGATGGTGTTCGATATCGACATCATCGCCGGACCGGACGGACACACGGTAGCGCACGCGACGGGAACCTATTCGATCCCGCCGAAGAAGAGCTTTCAATCGCAGGCCTGATTTGCAGGACGGATACGTGTTTTCCGCTCGTTCCAGACGACCCCTACGGAACGAAATGTCCGACAACACGTTCGCAGGCCAATCAGGTCCGCAAAAAACATGCCCGAACTTCCCACTTTTCTGGCATTCCTGGTCGCCGTGCTCGGCTACCAACTGTCCGGTCCGGGGCCGGACATGCTTCTGGTGATCAGCCGCGGTATCGGACAGCGCTGGCGGGCAGCACTGGCGACTGCAACCGGGTGCGTTTTCGCAGGCGTGATCCAGATTCCGCTGCTGGCAATGGGACTTGCATCGCTGGTCACGTCCTCGCCTGTCGCGTATGGCCTGCTGCAACTGCTCGGAGCGGCGTACTTGATCGCAATCGGGACGAAGTTCTTGCTCACGCGCAAGGGAGCGGAAAGAAACAGCATCGTCGCAGCCAAGGAGGGAGGTTTGGCAGGTGCCTTTCGGCAAGGCATGATCTGCAACCTGACCAACCCTACCGCACTGGTTTTCATGCTCGCAGTACTGCCGCAGTTCGTCCATTCCTCCACAGGATCGCCGGCGATGCAATTTATCGTGCTCGGGGCCACGATGAAGGCTACTGGCCTTGTGGTCCTGGGAGCTGTAGCCTTGGCCTCAGGCGCCGTCGGTCGCTGGCTGGCACGCAACGCCGGTTTTCTTGTCTGGCAAGAACGCCTGGCTGGTGCGATCATGATCGCTGTCGGGATCAAACTGCTAATGGCCGCGATTATTCCGGGACGGCGCTAGTCAAATTGTCGGATTCAAATGCGGTATAATAATACCTCAAAGCTAACCTGTTGATTTGGCAAGGTAATCCTTCTGAGGTGGTCAGAAATGCAACTTGACTGGCTAATCCCCCTCGCCTATAAGCCCTCACGGAACCGCGGCCCGCAAAGGCCGCCGTTTTGTTATTGGCGGCGGGCAAGCGCTCGGCGCCAATCCAAGCAACAAGAAACGCCTTCCCTTGTCATTCGTGAATAAGGGACGGTCCGAACCGAAAGCAACAAATCCATGACAACCTTTTCGCAGAAGCCTGCGGATGTGGTGAAGAAGTGGGTGCTGATCGACGCCGAGGGTCTCGTCGTCGGCCGTCTCGCCACTGTCATCGCCAATCATCTTCGCGGCAAACACAAGCCCACCTTCACCCCGCATGTCGACGACGGCGACAACGTCATCGTCATCAATGCCGACAAGGTGGTGTTCACCGGCAAGAAATTCACCGACAAGGTCTATTACTGGCACACCGGCCACCCCGGCGGCATCAAGGAGCGCACCGCGCGCCAGCTGCTCGAGGGCCGTTTTCCCGAGCGTGTCGTCGAGAAGGCCGTCGAACGCATGATCCCGCGTGGCCCTCTCGGCCGTCGCCAGATGAAGAATCTCCGCGTCTATGCAGGCACGGAACATCCGCATGTCGCCCAGCAGCCCGTCACGCTCGACGTGGCCAAGCTGAACGCCAAGAACAAGAAGGTTTCGTAAAATGGCTGAGCTTTCCTCGCTCGCAGAACTCGGAACTGCCACCGGCAACACCAACACGCAGCCGGCTGCACCCGTCCATGTCCAGAAGCTCGACAAGTCGGGCCGCGCCTATGCCACCGGCAAGCGCAAGAACGCCATCGCGCGCGTCTGGGTGAAGCCCGGCTCCGGCAAGATCGTCGTCAACGACAAGGTGTTCGCCGAATATTTCGCGCGTCCGGTCCTGCAGATGATCCTCAACCAGCCGATCATCGCCGCCAACCGCGCCGGCCAGTACGACATCGTCGCCACTGTCATCGGCGGCGGTCTCTCCGGCCAGGCCGGCGCCGTGCGCCACGGCATCTCCAAGGCGCTGACCTACTACGAGCCGGCGCTGCGCGCCGTGCTCAAGAAGGGCGGCTTCCTGACCCGCGACAGCCGCGTCGTCGAGCGCAAGAAGTACGGCAAGGCGAAGGCCCGCCGCTCCTTCCAGTTCTCGAAGCGCTAAGCGCTGCGCAGCTTCAGACATTCGAAAGGGCCGCCTCCGGGCGGCCTTTTCTTTGGCGATTACTAACCTGGCCCAAATTCAAGGCCGATCAGCCGGTACTTTGATGAAGTCGATGAACGCCCGCAACGGCGCCGGCACGAGACGCCGGCCGGGGTAATAGAGGAACGGCCCGGGGAAGCTCTGCCACCAAGGTTCGAGGACGGGTTCGAGCGCACCGCTCTCGAAGTAAGGGCGAAGCCAATCCTCGAAGAGGCTGACAATGCCGGTGCCGGCGATGGCCGCATCGACGGCGAGATCGGCCGCTCCGCCCAAAGTCACGAGAAGCGGCCCCGTCGGATCGACCCGCACCACCTCGCCGCCACGCTCGAATTCCCACGGCGGCATCGCACCGCTGGCGAAACGGCCGCGCAGGCAAGCGTGGCCGAGCAGGTCGCGCGGATGTTGCGGCCGGCCATGGCGGTCCAGATAGGCAGGGCTGGCGGCAGTGGCGAAGCGCTGCACGCGCGGTCCGATCGGCACCGCGATCATGTCTTGCTCCAGCCGCTCGTCGTAACGGATGCCGGCATCGCAGCCGGCCGCCAGCACGTCGACAAAGCTCTCCTCGGCGATCACCTCCAGCCGGATACCGGGATAGGCGGCGAGGAAACGCGGAACAATGCTGGGCAGCACCAGCCGCGCGGCGCTGACCGGCACGTTGAGGCGCAATGTACCTGCCGGCCGATCGCGGAAGCCGTTGACCACGTCAAGTGCTGTCTCGACCTCGGTCAAGGCTGGGCCGAGCCGGGCCAGCAAGCTCGCACCCGCTTCAGTCAGGACGACGCTGCGGGTCGTCCTGTTGAGCAGCCTGACACCGAGCTGCGTCTCGAGGCGGCGCACCGCCTCGCTCAAGCCCGACGCACTGCCGCCGCTGGCACGGGCGCCATCGCGAAAACCCTTGGCCCGCGCCACGGCCACGAAGGCGTTCAGATCTCCGAGATCGATCTTCATTGTTCGGTATTCCGTACAGCCCGTGCGGAATGTAGCCAATTATCGTGAGATCGGACAGCGCCTATCTCAGCTTCATCTTGAACGGAGATAGATTATGTCCAGCATCGACCAGTCCGGCTCATTCACTCTCGGCGACCGCACCGTGAAGCGGCTCGGCTACGGCGCCATGCAGCTCGCAGGACCCGGCGTATTCGGTCCGCCCAAGGATCACGACGCAGCCTTGGCCGTGCTGCGCGAAGCCGTTGGGCGCGGGGTGAACCACATCGACACCAGCGACTTTTACGGCCCGCACGTCACCAATCAGCTCATCCGTGAGGCGCTGGCGCCCTATTCCGACGATCTGACGATCGTCACCAAGATCGGTGCGCGTCGCGGCGCGGACGGCTCGTGGCTGCCGGCCTTCTCTCCAGAGGAGCTGACGGAGGCGGTGCACGACAATCTGCGCAATCTCGGGCTCGACATGCTGGATGTGGTCAATCTCAGGATCATGTTCGACGCACATGGTCCGGCCGAAGGGTCGATCGAGGCGCCGCTCACCGTGCTGGCCGAGCTGCAGCGACAAGGCCTGGTGCGCCACATCGGGCTAAGCAATGTCACCTCAACGCAGGTCGAAGAGGCGCGGCGCATCGCCAGGATCGTCTGCGTGCAGAACCAATACAATCTGGCCCACAGGGGCGACGATGTCTTGATCGATGAACTTGCTCGTGACGGCATCGCGTACGTGCCGTTCTTTCCGCTCGGCGGCTTCAACCCGCTGCAGTCGTCTACCCTATCCGGCGTCGCTCAGCGCCTGGGCGCCACGCCGATGCAGGTCGCGCTCGCTTGGCTGCTCCGTCGCGCGCCGAATATTCTTTTGATTCCAGGCACCTCGTCGGTCGCGCATCTCAGGGAGAATCTCGCCGCAGCCGAACTGGATCTGCCGGAGGACGCCGTGAGCGAGCTGGACGGCGTAGCGATGGCTGCCTGACGGCGGGCTGGTGACCATCCAAGCGGCTCCTTGCCCGCTTCGATCCAGTCTAGTTGATGCTAGCGGTGTTCGCCGGCTCCGCTGACCGCGCCTCATCAGGATAAGGCACGCGGTAGCCATTCGCCGCCAGCCAGTCTATCGCCGCTTTCGGCTCGTCGGTCTGGATTATGGTGGCGCCGCGCTCGGCCCAGAAGCCGTACGTCTCGCGCGGCAGGCTGGCGAGCACCGCCAACTCGTCGCCGCGACCGCCGGCAAGGAAGCCGCCCGGCTTGTTGACGATGGCGTAGGTGTTGGCCCAGATGTGCCAGTCGCCCCTTATCGCCGCTGCGCGCATGCGGGGGCTGAACAGCGGGCCACCGGTCTCGGTCAGCGTCTCCGACCCCGCGCGCCAGTTGATCATCTCGACCGCGCGCGGCGAAAAGGTCCCGCTGACCTTCTCGGCGAAGCGGGCGTCACGAACCGCGTCGTCGGCAATGATCGGCATGAACTGGAAACCACTGCCGATCGCGCCCATGGCGGCCTTGACCGTGGTGATCCGGGCCGGGTTCCACAAGTTTTCCTTGACGATCACCTGCTCGGCCATGCCCAGTTCGCGCGCGACCGCGATCATGCCGGCCAGGCTGTCGACATCGAGCTTGTTGTCGATGTTGATGAGGATCCTGTCCTTTGTCGCCATCAGCATCTCGCGCAGCGTCGAGACCGGCTCATCGGTGACGGCGCCGGTGCCTTCGATCACCAGCCTGCAGGTTTTGAGCTCGGCCAGCGTGCGCTTGACCACCTCGCCCCTGCAATTCGTCGTGCGGTCGAGCCAGCTGTCATGCATGACGACGAACTGGTCGTCCTTCGAGCGCCTGACGTCGACCTCGACGATTTCGGCACCAAGCGCGATCGATGCCTCGACGGCGGCGATCGAGTTCTCCGCATAGAGCGTCTTGCGGGCCTGCATGCTGCCGGCGCGGTGTGCCGCCACCATGACGTGGTCGCGCCACTGGTTGGCGTGTTCGAAACGGTCGAGAATCTGTCTGGCGCGTGTTTCGCCTGCCGATGCCGAGCCTGTGAAGAGCGCCAAGGCGACGGAAAGCAGAAGGTTCAGCCAGGTCGTTCGCATGAGAATCGCTCCGTACCGGATGGAGACCCGGTTAAGCGACTCACGTGACAGCCCAGTGAACGAAGCCGGCTTCGCAAATGCCGGAAAGTCCGGTCAATGTCGGTCGAAGCGGCCGTTCTGCGACCTCGAATCATAACCGCAATCAGCAGGTCGCCGGCAATCAGGTTGCCGAGATCGATGCCGCCGCTGTCGCGGTCGGTGTGGCCGACACCGTCCGACGATGGGAGGCTGGCTACTTTCGGTTGCATTCATGCTTAGCTAGACAATTCCCGCGCCAGCCATGCAGGCTCACCTGGCAAGCAAGAATTTGTGACCGGGCTCGAATGACCATGGCCCCGGAAGGGGTCGCATTTCTGAGAATTATGTCCAATAAGGTTGCGCCTCGACGCACAGGAGATCGCTTCATGCCGAACAGCAACATCGACCACGCCTTCACCGCCCGGGCCAAGACGGGCGCGTCCTTCGAGCCGACCTATGCCGGCGCGCTGTCGTTCATGCGGCGCAAATACACGAAGGACGTGAAGGGCGCGGACGCCGTGGTGTGGGGCATCCCCTTCGACGCCGCCGTCACCAACCGGCCGGGTGCGCGCTTCGGGCCGCAGGCGATTCGCCGCGCCTCGACCATCCTCGACAACGATCCGCAATATCCATTTTCGCGCGAGCTGTTCGAACATCTCGCCGTGGTCGACTATGGCGATTGCCTGCTCGACAGCGGCAACCACCAGAAGACGCCAGGGACGATCGAGCGCGAGGCGGCAAAGATCCTGAAATCCGGCGCCTTCCTGCTTTCGCTCGGCGGCGACCATTTCGTCACCTGGCCGCTGCTCAAGGCGCATGCCGCCATCCACGGACCGCTGGCCCTGGTGCAGTTCGACGCCCACCAGGACACCTGGCCGGACGATGGCAAGCGCATCGATCACGGCTCCTTCGTCGGCCGTGCGGTGAAGGAGGGCATTATCGACCCCGACCGTTCGATCCAGATCGGCATCCGCACCCATGCGCCTGATACCTTCGGCATCAAGATCCTGTATGGCCACGAAGTCGAGGAAATGCGCGCGTCCGATATCGCCTATGCCATCGTCGACCGCACTGGCGGCAAGAAGGCCTATGTCACCTTCGACATCGATTGCCTGGACCCGGCCTTCGCGCCCGGCACCGGCACGCCGGTTGCCGGCGGGCCGTCCTCGGCAAAAATCCTGTCGGTGCTGCGCCAGATCAATCAGGTCGATATCGTCGGCGCCGATATCGTGGAGGTTGCGCCGGCCTATGATCACGCCGATATAACGGCAATTGCCGGGTCGACGGTGGCCATGCACTATCTCGGGCTCCTGGCGGAACGAAAGGCCCGGCTCGAAGATCTGAACAGCGGCAATCACGTCGTAGCCGCATTGAATCAGGCAAGCGGCATATAATTTTGAGATAACAGGAATTCAGGCAGGCAATGAAACCGAAAATCTTCATCGACGGCGAACACGGCACCACCGGTCTCCAGATCAGGGCGCTGCTTGCCGAGCGCGGCGACCTGGAGATCATCTCCATTCCGACCGAGCGCCGCAAGGAAACGGCAGCTAGAGCCGAGTTCCTCAACGCTGCCGATGTCGCGATCCTGTGCCTGCCAGACGCAGCCGCGAAAGAAAGCGTCTCGCTGATCACCAACGACACCACAAGGGTCATCGATGCCTCGACCGCGCATCGCGTGGCCGAAGGTTGGGAATACGGTTTCGCCGAAATGGACAAGGAGCAGGCGAAGACAATTGCCAGGGCGAAGCGCGTCGCCAATCCCGGCTGCTGGCCGCAAGGCCCGATCGCGACGCTGAGGCCGCTGGTGGCGGCCGGGCTGTTGCCGCCGGATTTTCCGATCACCGTCAATGGCATTTCGGGCTATTCGGGCGGCGGTCGGCCGATGATCGAGGATTATGTCGCCAAGGGCGAGGCTGCGTCGGAATTCCTGCCCTACGGGCTAACCCTGCAGCACAAGCATGTGCCGGAGCTCAGGACCTATGCCAAGCTGTCGCATGACCCGATCATGCAGCCGGCGGTCGGCAATTTCGCGCAAGGCATGATCACGGTGGTGCCGCTGCAGCTCGGCGGGCTCGACTATGTGCCGACCGGCGCCGAACTTCATGCGGCGATCGCCGACCATTTCGCCGCCATCGATGGCGGCGTGGTCGAGGTAGCGCCCTATGAGCAACTGGAGCGCGTGCCGGAGATCGATCCCGAAATCTACAACGGCACCAACCGGATGAAGCTCTATGTCTTCGCCAATGACGACAGGGCCCAGGCGATGCTGCTCGCCGTCTACGACAATCTCGGCAAGGGCGCCTCGGGTGCTGCCGTGCAGAACATGGATCTGATGCTCGGCCTCAAGCACTGAATGGACGCTCCGGCATTTCCAAAACGCTGGAACGTCAACGCGCCAGAACTGATCGCCGAGACCTTCAGCAGCCGCATCTGGAAGGTTGTTCGCCAGGACGGCTCGCCGGCGATCGTCAAGGCCCTCAAACCTTTCGATGACGTCGAAGACGAGTTGCGCGGCGAGCATTTTCTTGCCTGGCGGCGCGGCGAAGGCGCGGTGCGGCTGCTTGGCAGCGACGGCCACTGCATGCTGCTCGAATATGCCGGCGAAACCTTGCTGTCACAGGTTCTCACGGAGCAGGGAGACAATGCCGCCACAGCAATCGCGGCCGAAGTGATGGCAAGACTGTTCTCGCCATCTGACCACCCTGCCCCACCGGATCTTCAGCCGCTGCGGGCACGGTTTTCCAGCCTGTTTAAGAAGGCGAAGACGGATCGCGACGCCGGCGAAAAGAGCCCCTATGTCGAAGCGGCTGCGACCGCGGAACGGCTGTTGGCGGATCCTGTCGACGTGCTGCCGCTGCATGGCGACCTGCATCACGACAACATCATGCAGGGATCCCGCGGCTGGCTGGCGATCGACCCGAAGGGCGTTCTCGGCGATCCCGGTTTCGATGCGGCGAACATGTTCTACAATCCGCTCGACCGCGACGACCTTTGCGGTGATCCCCGGCGGATTGCCCACATGGCCGAGATCTTCGCCACGACGCTCGGCCAGACGCCGGCCGCAATTCTGGATCATGCCATCGCCTATGGCTGCCTGTCGGCGTCATGGCATCATGAGGACCGCAACGCGGTCGAGGAAAACCGCGAATTGTCCATTGCCACGGCGATCAGGACGGTGCGGCTCAGCCTCTGACGGCGATCTGGTTGGGCAGTGGATAAGCGCCTTTGGTGCCGCGCCAATGCGCTGCGGCAAAACCCAGCAGGATAAGCGCGAACGCCTGATGCGTCAGCGCCATATGCAGCGGCACCTGCATCAGCAGCGTGCCGATGCCGATCAAGGCCTGCGCCAACACCAGCAGAAACAGCAGCGTCGCGCGACGCGCATGCGTTGTCTCAGGCTGGCGGCGGTGCGTCGCGATCATGTGCCAAAGTGCTGCGACGAAGATCGTGTAGGCGCCGAGCCGGTGGATGAACTGCACCGTCTTCGGGCTCTCGAAGAAGTTGCGCCATGCCGGATCTAGGATCAACAGATCGCCGGGGATGAGCTTGCCGTCCATCAGCGGCCAGGTGTTATAGCTCAGGCCGGCATCGAGCCCGGCGACCAGCCCGCCGAGATAGATCTGGATCAGCGCCAGCAACACTAGAAAGCCGGCCAGACGCTGCGTCGAACGGTCGGCGGCGGGCTCGGAATGAGGCGCGAGCCCTCGCGCCACCACCATGGTCGCGGTGAAGATCAGCGCGGCCAGCGTCAGGTGCGTTGCCAGCCGGTATTGGCTGACGGAAACCCGGTCGACCAGCCCTGACGCCACCATCCACCAGCCGATCGTTCCCTGCAGGCCGCCGAGAAGGAGAATCCCGGTAAGCTTCGGTCCAAGGCCGCGCTCGATGCGGCGCGTCGCCCAGAAAAACACCAGCGGCACGGCGAAAACCAGACCGACACCGCGCGCCAGAATCCGGTGCACCCATTCCCACCAGAAGATCGATTTGAACGCTTCGATGCTCATGCCCTTGTTGAGCTCGGCATATTGCGGGATCTGCTGGTAGCGCTGGAATTCCCCCTGCCATTCGGCGTCGTTGAGCGGCGGGACGATGCCGTGGATCGGCTTCCATTCGGTGATCGACAGGCCGGATTCAGTGAGCCTGGTGGCGCCGCCGACCAGCACCAGGACAAACAGCACCAGAAGCACGACGTAGAGCCAGCCGCGCACCAGCGCCCGGTTGCGCAGGTCGCGGTCGCGGGCCACGAAAGGCGCGGCAGCTGATATGGCAGCCATAGGCTTGTCCCGGCAGGTTGCAGTCGCGGATTGGTGAACCATCGCGACCCTGCTGGCAAGACCGGACAGCGCGGCACGCCGTCGCGCTGCTTCTTGCGGGTTGCGTGTCTCTTTTGTTGGGCCTAAGCGATAAGGATTAACGGGATCGCGAAATGCCCATTCGCCTGAAGAAGCTGATCGGAACAGTCCTGCTGGTGGCGCTGGTTATCGTCTATGCGCTGGTCGCATCGATCGTGGCGGTTGCCCAACTGGCAGAATCGGGACCGTGGGCGCATTTCCTGTTCTTCCTGCTCAGCGGCATGCTCTGGGTGCTGCCGGCTATGGGCATCATCAAATGGCTGATCCTGGAGCCGCCGCGGCCAAAGAATTGAGGCTCGCCGCCGTTAGATGGTGAAAGCCTGACGCTTGCTACCCGACGTGTAGGGCAGCTCAGGGTGGTTTTCTGCCTTCCGTGTCGCCGATCGGAACGCGCAGGCAGCGCCATGAGCGGACATTTCGGGGCGCTCGGTCAAACTCTGGCTTCCAATGCTACAACGGACATTTGGCCGTGTGGTTAGCTGGGCAGTTGCCGCATCTTGGCTGTCTGCCCCTTCGCTAGTCTGCACCGTCCGTTCTTGCCCTTTCGATGAATTTGCCCGCGACGGCTTTACCGAGCGCGACGCCTGCCGTGTTGTCCATTTCGTAGTGGATGCCAGCCCAGATGCGGGAATCGCCCGCCTCCTTGCCGACCGCACGAATAAATTCCGCATGGCCGGGGAACAGGTACGCAAGGACCTCGCATCGGGCAGTCGAGAGCGTGGAGTGGTTCGACGGATAACTGGGATGGCCCGGCACCGCAAACAGGGGAGTGATGCTCCGGTCAAGCATGTTGGGCCGCAGGTACCAATACGCGTACTTCCCGTCGTTGCTTGCAATGAAGGCGTCGTAGTGGACCGTTGCAAGCAACGCGTAAGCCCGTGCGGCGCGCGGGGGGTTCGAATCCGTCTTGTCCTCGGACATCCATTTGCTGGCATAGTCATACCAGTCGGTGAACAGGCCGGATGGACTTTGCCAGTAGAACGCTTTGTAGTTGGTTGGAAATTTCCGCTCGAACTGTAGAACTGAATCAACCTCGGCCTTCACCGTCTCCGACGCACAGTCGGGTGGAGCCGGTGGCCTGAATTCATTGGCTGCCTTCAGCAATATCGGCTTCCAGTTCGGCATGGTTGCATTACCCGGTTTGTCTCCGACCCACATGCACGGCCCGGTCGGCACCGTACCGGTCCAAACGGCGTCGGAGCCATCGGCCTTTGCCCGTGCAATCACCTGCTCTGCCACGCGTCGCCCCAATTCCAGGCCGGCGGAAGAGTCGCTTGGGAATTGGTCACCGG
>NZ_RZTI01000098.1:0-22290 GCF_003997275.1 Mesorhizobium sp. M6A.T.Ce.TU.002.03.1.1 | reverse complement strand
TCACCAGCTCCTCGCGGATCGGGTCGATCGGCGGATTGGTGACCTGGGCAAAGTTCTGCTTGAAATAAGTGTAGAGCAGCTTCGATCTGTCCGACATCGCCGAGATCGGCGTGTCGGTGCCCATCGAGCCGACCGCTTCCTGGCCCGTCGTCGCCATCGGCGACATCAACAGCTTGGTGTCTTCCTGGCTGTAGCCGAACGCCTGCTGGCGGTCGAGCAGCGAAACGTCCCTGCGCAGCGCGCGCGGCTCGACCGGCTTCAGGTCTTCGAGGATGAGCTGGGTGTTGGCGAGCCAGCTTTTGTAGGGATGCCTGGTTGCGATCTCCGACTTGATCTCCTCGTCGGAAACGATGCGGCCCTTCTCCAGGTCGATCAAAAGCATGCGGCCTGGCTGCAGCCGCCACTTCTTGACGATCCTTTCCTCCGGCACCGGCAGGACGCCGGCTTCCGAGGCCATGATGACGCGATCGTCGTCGGTGACGATGTAGCGCGCCGGGCGCAGCCCGTTGCGGTCGAGTGTGGCGCCGATCTGGCGTCCGTCGGTGAAGGCCACCGCCGCCGGCCCGTCCCACGGCTCCATCAGGGCCGCGTGGTATTCGTAAAAAGCCTTGCGGTCTTGGTCCATCAACTTGTTGCCGGCCCAGGCTTCCGGGATCAGCATCATCATCGCATGGGCGAGCGAGTAGCCGCCCTGCGTCAGGAATTCGAGCGCATTGTCGAAACAGGCGGTGTCCGACTGCCCCTCATAGGAGATCGGCCACAGCTTGGAGATGTCGTTGCCGAACAGTTCGGAATCGACCGAGGCCTGCCGCGCCGCCATCCAGTTGACGTTGCCGCGCAGCGTGTTGATCTCGCCATTGTGGGCGACCATGCGATAAGGATGCGCCAGCTTCCACGACGGGAAGGTGTTGGTCGAGAAACGCTGGTGGACCAGGATCAGCGCCGTCTCGAAGCGCGGATCGGTCAGGTCCTTGTAATAGGCGCCCACCTGATAGGCCAGGAACATGCCCTTGTAGACGATGGTCCGCGACGACATCGACACGACGTAGAAGCCATTGTCGACGCCCTTGGTCTCCTCATGGATGCGACCGGAAATGACCTTGCGCAGGATGTAGAGCCGCCGCTCGTAATCGTCGTCGCTCTCGATCTCGGCGCCGCGGCCCAGGAATACCTGCCGCTGGATCGGTTCGGAAGCCGCGATGTCCGGCGCCTTGGACAGCGACGAGTTGTCGACCGGAACATCGCGAAAGCCGAGCAGTGGCTGGCCTTCGAGCTGCGCCACCTCGGCGATAATGCCTTCGATGTGCGCCTGAAGCTCAGGATGGCGCGGCATGAACACATGGCCGACGGCGTAGTGGCCGGGCTTGGGCAATTCGACGCCTTGGCTGGCCATCTCCTCGCGGAAGAAGCGGTCGGGAAGCTGCACCAGCACGCCGGCGCCGTCGCCCATCAGCGGATCGGCGCCGACGGCGCCGCGATGCGTCAGGTTCTCGAGCACAGCGAGCCCGTCCTTGACGATCTGATGCGACTTCACGCCCTTCATGTTGACGATGAAGCCGACGCCGCAGGCATCGTGCTCATTGCGCGGATCGTAAAGGCCTTGCGCGGCAAAGCCGGTATGGGTTCGCCCGATATTGGTCAGAGACGGATTTTTGACGGCTGGCGCTTTCGTCTGCGCGGCCGGGCCGTTCGTCGCAGATGGCGTCATTTCCGTCATCATCCTGTCCTCCATTCCCAGCCCTTAGGGCGCTGGTTTGCGTCGGGAAGCGCTTGGCTCCCCCTTCTTCCTTGCGGCACGTCTTGCGAAATCCTTGCGGACCAGGCGACCTGGTTCGCATCCGGTAATCGTACAGGCCAGAGCCAGGCTGTCTACCTGTCGCTCACGGCAACGGCCGGAGAGGCCCAATGATACGCCAATCCAGCCAGATGTGTGCGACAAAATAAGACAGCACTACTGTCCTAAATTTTTTATGACAGAAATCCCGGACGCGCACAAGACCGATTCATGAAAATCTTGGACATTCCACGACAGAAAATTACGCATAGCCATATCAGCACGTAACCTTCGGTCGTTTATCTCCACCGTCGTCTCTCCCTGGCTTTACCGGTTTTCCGGCACTTGGCACTTGCGAGCAGGATGCGAAAGCGGCCAAGGTTGCATGGATTTTCCCAGCACAGGCAAACGCATGAATTTCGCTTCCGACAATTGGGCAGGCGCCCATCCCAGCATCGCTGCGGGGCTATCGGCCCATGCCGGCGGCTTTTCCACCGCCTATGGCGACGGCGCCCTCGACCAGGCCGTCTACCAGCGCTTCAACGAAATTTTCGAGCGCGATGTCGCGGTGTTTTTCGTGGCGACCGGCACCGCCGCCAATTCGCTGTCGCTGACCACCTACAACAAATCAGGCGGCATTTCCTTCTGCCATCGCGAATCGCATGTCATCGAGGATGAATGCGGCGCACCGGAATACTTTACCGGCGGCTCACGGCTCTATGCCGTCGACGGCGCGCTGGGCAAGATCGATCCGAACAAGCTGGAAGCGGCGGTGGACCGGTTCGCGCCTGAAATCGTCCATTCCGGGCGTCCGATGGCGGTGTCGATCACCCAGTCGACCGAGGTCGGCACCATCTATTCGCTCAACGAGATCGCCAGGATTTCAGCGATCGCCAAGCATCACAAATTGCCGCTGCACATGGATGGCGCCCGCTTCGCCAATGCGCTGGTCGCACTCGAGACGACGCCGGCAGAGATGACGTGGAAGCGCGGCGTCGACATCCTCTCCTTCGGCGGCACCAAGAACGGCTGCTGGTGCGCCGAGGCTGTCGTGCTGTTCGATCTGGACCGCGCCAGGGAACTGGCCTTCCTGCGCAAGCGCGCGGCGCAATTGTTCTCGAAATCGCGCTTCGTCGCTGCGCAGTTCGAAGCTTATTTCAAGGACGGCCTGTGGCTCGACACGGCCCGGCACGCCAACTCCAAGGCAGCGCGCCTGGCGGCAGCGATCGAGGACTCCCCGTCGGCGCGTCTGGCCTGGCTGCCGCAAGCGAACGAGGTCTTCGCGGTGATGAAAAAGGCCGAGGCTGAAAAGGCGCAAATGGCCGGCGCCGCTTTCTACGATTGGCACAAGCCGCATGACTTCGACGGCCATATCAGCGAGGACGAGGCGCTCTACCGTTTCGTCACCAGCTTCGCGACCACAGCCGAAGAGGTCGACCGCTTTGGCCGGCTAATTGCTGGATAGCAGCACCTCATTCACCAACAAAAAGGGCGGCGCCAAGCGCCGCCCTTCGTCCCTGAGATCGTATGTGTGACGCAGCTACGCGGCGGTCTTGGCTTCGATCTGCTTGGCCTTCGCCGAAGACGCGGTGATCGCGATCTTGCGGGGCTTCAGCTCCTCGGGAATGTTTCGCTTGAGATCGACGAAGAGCAGGCCGTTCTTCAGTGAGGCACCGACGACTTCAACATGGTCGGCAAGCTGGAAGCGGCGCTCAAAGGCCCGGCTGGCGATACCGCGATAGAGCAGTTCGGAGTCTTCGCCATTGCCCTCTTCCTTGCGCTCACCCTTGACGGTCAGCACATTGCGGTGAGCTTCGATCGAGAGCTCGTCGTCCGAGAACCCGGCGACGGCCATCGAGATTCGGTAGGAATCCTCAGCCGTGCGCTCGATATTGTAGGGCGGGTAGGTCTGCGCGCTTTCAGGCTGCGCAAGCGAATCGAGCATCGTGAACAGCCGGTCGAAACCGACGGTCGAACGATAGAGCGGGGAAAAATCAACGTGACGCATAGTGTGTTCTCCTGTTGAGCAACAAGGTTTGCGTATGGCCGGTGCGAAACCCGTAACGGCGTTCCGGATAGGCCAGCGGCCCCGACATTGGCGGCCGCAACAGACATTTGGGGAACACGTGAAAGCATTTCAAGATTTCTCGATGAACGGCAGATGAACCGGGGCTTCGGCGGACGTTCAGCTAGGCGGCGCTAGACTGCTTCCAGGATCAAGGAACAGGCGGCGGTTACGGCGCCGCGCGTCCTCTCGGACACGCAAAGCACGCTGTAACACTTTGATTGCGCATGATCCCCAGCGAAAATCGGGTCCGATTTTTGGGGTTGTGCGCGAGGTGCCGCAACGAGGCCGACCGGGTGTAACGTCCCTTCCTCCCGGATCGACAGAGGCCGGAGGCACGCCGCAAGCTGCTTCCGGCCTCACTCGCTGGCTGCCCCGTTCAGCCCTTCCAACGCGTCCAGAATTCCTTTGCTTTTGATGCATGGGCGTCTATGCCTACCAAAGCTTGCGCCATGCAGGCAGCGACTCACAAACGCAGCGCCGAATGGACCTCTTCAACGAAATTCCCCACTTCCGCGAAATTCCGGGCAATCCGCTGCCGGAAAATGCGGTAGGTGGTTTCTTCACAACGCGCGACGGCAAGAATATCCGCTATGGCCTCTTTCCCGCCGTTGCGCGCCCGATGAAGGGCACCGTGGTCGTTCTGACCGGCCGCAACGAGTGCATTGAAAAATATTTCGAGACCATCCGCAATCTTGCCGACCGCGGCTTCGGCATTGCCACCCTCGACTGGCGCGGCCAGGGCGGGTCCGACCGGCTGATCGGCGACCGCGAGCGCGGCTATGTCCGCAGCTTCTTCGACTATACCAGCGACCTGGAACAGTTCTTCGAGGAGATCGTGCTGCCCGACTGCCGGGGGCCGTACTACATATTGGCCCATTCGGCTGGGGCGGTGATCACGCTGCTTGCTGCGCCGTCAATGGTGAATCGCGTACGGCGCATGGTGCTGATCGCCCCATTCCTAACCGTGCCCGACCTGCCGGTTTCGATAACCACCGTTCGCCGCGTCTGCTCGCTGTTCTGTCTGCTGGGCCTTGGCAAGCTTTATGCCGCCTGGGGTCCGCGGCCCAGGAAAACCATACCCTTTGCCGCCAACATGGTGACATCAGATCCGGAGCGGTATCGGCGCAACACGCTTATCTACGAGACCTACCCGCAACTGGCGCTCGGCGGCCCGACGATCCGCTGGCTGAAAGCGGCGGCGGAGGCGTCCGAGGCCATCAGCGATCCCGACTTCATCGCCAGGATCCAGGTTCCCTTGCTGGTGATCGCCGCTGGCGCCGACCAAGTCGTCTCGACCAAGGCGGTGGAAACCTACACCCGACGTCTGCGCCTCGGTTCGCTGCTAGTGATCGATGGCGCGCGCCATGAAATATTGCAGGAAGCCGACTTCTATCGCGAGCAGTTCCTTGCCGCCTTCGATGCCTTCATCCCGGGAAGCGACGACGCGGCCTGATTGGAACGCCGCGTCTCTTGGCTTTACGCCTGGCGAGCGAAATCCATGATCCAGTTGGTCTCCCAGTTCTTACCGCCATCCGGTGAAAAAGCCTGCTCCCAGCGCGCCGAGTTTTCAGTGATCCGCGACCAGAGGAAGCGAACCTGGATCGGGCGGCCGTCGAATACGTCTTCGCACAGGAATGTGCCGATGCCTGCCTCGAAGGCGCCGCGCATCGGGATATCGATGGTCGCCGGATTGCGGCCGTCGATCCACCAGATCGACCATTGTCTCGCCGCAGGATCGAACGTCCGCAGCGTGGCGGCGCGATAGGCGCCGCCGGGCAATTCAATGACATTGTCGTCGAAATTGCCGAGGCCGCCAAGGATCGAGTGCACTTCGCATGTCCCGCCAAACACGTCCCAGTTCGTGTCACTTTGCAGGCGCTTCTGCAACCTTCGATGGCCGACGTTCCAGCGTCCGAAGAAGAAATCGAAGTCGGCCCGGCCGTCTGCCGGAGCATCTTCGGAACGGCTGGTTGTTGATTGCGTCGGCATGTGAACCCCTCCCGTGACAGTATCTCCATAGCAGAGAGTTCCTGACATCCTCCTGTCAGGAGCTTGGACTAGCCTGGGCGCCTTGGGCCGCAATGGCCAACTGCCCAGCTGGCTCAGCCACGCAGCGCGGCCATCGCGGCGGCGTGAAGCTCCGGCGTTGCCGCAGCCAGGATGTCGCCGCCACCTTCCGCCGGTCCGCCTTCGAAGGTGGTGACGACGCCGCCGGCCTTCTCGATGATCGGGATCAGCGCGACGATATCGTAGGGTTTCAATCCGGGGTCGGCGACGATGTCGACGCTTCCCGCCGCGACCATGGCGAAAGCATAGCAGTCGGTGCCGTAGCGCGCGAGCTGGACCCGTTTTTCGAACAGGTCGTAGCGCAGGCGCGCGTCTCCCTTGAACAGTGCCGGCGTCGTGGTGAACAGCGTCGCCTCGGCAAGGCTTGTCGTCTTGCGTGTCGTCAGCCTCCGCGGCCCGCTCGGACCTTCATAATGAGCACCGGAAGCGTTGGCGTAGAAAAGCTCGCCGGTGAATGGTTGCGACATCATGCCGGCGACGGCATCGCCGTCGACCGTCAGCCCGACCAGCGTTCCCCACACCGGCAGGCCGGAAATGAAGGCGCGCGTCCCGTCGATCGGATCGATCACCCAGATATGCCTGCTGGAAATGTTCTCGCTGCCATGCTCCTCGCCGAGGATGCCATGATCGGGATATTCCGCTGATATCAGCGCCCGGATGACTCGCTCAGCCTCGCGGTCGGCCTCGGTGACCGGGTCGAAGCTGCCTTGCTCCTTGTTGGCGACCGCGCCCTGGCTGCGGAAGCGCGGCAAGGTTTCGGCTGCGGCGGCAAGCGCAATGCGCCGCATGAAATCGATGCTGATGTCCAACTGATTCTCCCGCGTTGCAGCGTGCTGGAACCGTCGTTTGCCTGTGGTTTTCCGCCAAAACAAGGGCGTGCGAGGATTTTTGCGCATCGACGACTGTTGCTCGAATGCAACGCTGGCGCCCTCGAAATACGATTTCCACATCACAGTGAATTAAAAACGCCTTTCGGCGGCTTGACATTTGTGCAGCGCACAATAGATTTGTTCTCGGACAGGTTTTCCTGTCCATGCCCTCCTTGGGCGTTTCCTCCCTAGACTTCGACCGTGTCGTGCAAACGATGCGGTCTTTTTTTCAGCGCGGCATCCAGCGCACACGCGCCTTTCCCGACCCGCACGCTGACGCCTTTATCTGGCACAAGATCTCTTTATTTGGCGCAGAATCCTTTGCAAAAATCGATTCCGATTTTTGGCATCATTCGGCGGCAAGCGGCAGATCGATAAAATCGTGATCGGGCATCGCCATCAGGTCGGCCGAGAATTGCGCCAGATCGTCGGCGAGCGCATCGAAGCCGGCGGATTTCTGGAACGTCCGCTCGTTCATGTAGAGTCCGCGATTGACCTCGATTTGCAGTGCATGGAGATGGCGCACGGGGCGGCCGTAATGCTCGGTGATGAAGCCTCCGGCGTAAGGCTTGTTATGGGCCACGGTATAGCCCATGCCGATGAGCAGGCCGATCGCCGTCTCGGTCAACGCTGCCGAGGCGGACATGCCGAAACGATCGCCAACGATAAAATCCGGCCTGAGACCGCTGTCACCGACCCTGATGCTCGCCGGCATCGAGTGGCAATCGATCAGCACGGCAAAGCCGAACCGTGCATGGGTCCTGGTCAGAAGCCGTTTCAGCGTCTCGTGATAAGGCTTGTAGACAGCCTCGATCCGCGCGACGGCTTCCGCCAGTGGCAAGCGGCCGGCATAGATGTCGAGCCCCTCTCCCACCAACTTGGGCACGGTGCCAAGCCCGCCGGCCACGCGCGCCGAGCGGATGTTGCAGAAGGACGGCACGGGCTCGGCGAACATGCGCGGGTCGAGTTCCCAAGGCTCCCGGTTGACGTCGAGATAGGCGCGCGGGAAGTTTGCCGCCAGCATCGGCGCGCCGAGCGCAACGGCGCCACCGAACAATTCGTCGACGTAGCAATCCTCGGACCGGCGGATGGCGTTTCGGTCCAGCCTTGCCATGGCCAGGAACCGGTCCGGATAGTGGCGGCCGCTATGCGGCGAGTTGAAGAGGAAGGGAACGCGCTGTTCGGCGCCCGACCGGATTTCGAAGGCTGGAACGACCGAAAAATCTTCGGCTGCCGTTTTCAATTTGAACGAACCCAAAAAAACCAATGCATCATGATTGGAAAGTGCCACCTCGCCGGCCGCATGTCCAGCATTTCGGCGGCTGAACCGCTTTGTTAAATGCGGATTGGGCTCTTCATCGTTCACTTGATGTTTACCGTCACCTCCTCATATACAGGATGGTTAACGGGCTGCCCCACGGCAGTCTCGGGTGGGTGATTCGGACGGGATAAGATGGCACGCATTCTACTGGCGGAAGACGACGACGACATGCGCCGGTTCCTCGTCAAGGCGCTGGAGCGTGCCGGCTACCAGGTCAGCGATTTCGACAATGGCGCCAGCGCCTATGAGCGGCTGCGCGAAGAGCCCTTCTCACTGCTCCTGACCGATATCGTCATGCCGGAGATGGACGGCATAGAACTCGCCCGCCGCGCCACCGAGATCGATCCCGACCTCAAGGTCATGTTCATCACCGGCTTCGCCGCCGTTGCGCTCAATCCCGATTCCAAGGCGCCGAAAGACGCCAAGGTGCTGTCCAAGCCGTTCCACCTGCGCGACCTCGTCAACGAGGTCGAGAAGATGCTGCAGGCAGCCTGACACGCTTTTAGGCGCATCTTGATCGACGAGACAGACCGGGCATTCTTTCCCTTTTCCCACTATTGACGCGATGGACCAAAAGTGGTGTATGCGCGGCTTCGGATGGGCGTGTAGCTCAGCGGGAGAGCACTGCATTGACATTGCAGGGGTCACAGGTTCAATCCCTGTCACGCCCACCATCCGAACTACAGTCCATCTCTCATAACTGCTTCGCTTTCGCCTCGGGTTCAAATCCGATCGTCGCGTCCGGCTAATGCATGTCGCGCAAAAGTGCGCAGCGGTTTTGCGATAACGACATGCATAAAAACAAGAACTTAAAGCGCGTCGCATGAATCCGTTCAAACGCGACGCGCTTTAGTGCCGGCGAGAAGCCATGAACGGGTCGGAGAGCGCGCGCCCGAAGCTTGGGAAGCCGTCCCGGCTCGAACCAGGACGGGCGATATCGGATCGGATCATTGTGGTGTTGGGTCTGGCGTATTTCCCGGCCTGCCTCCCCCCTTGCCTTCCCGGCACGGCACGTCGCCTGCACCGCAGCATTTGCCGCTGTAGACCGTTTTCGAATTTAACTTGTCGCACTCTCTCGTCACCGTTGTTTGACAACCCGCCAGCACCGAAGCTGAAACGACAGCAAGAAAGATGTTTCGTATCGCAATAGACATGAGAAGCTCTCCAAGATTGTCCGCGCTTTGCAAACGCAGTGCTTGGTCGCTTCTCGGCCCGTATTGGTTCACAAGAAAAATTGAAGGACAGTTGGAACGTCCGCGACGGTCGTTCGCTTCCGGGCGCCTTGCGACGCGCTTCAGGGCCGCCTAGGCGGTTATCTCCGGCGGCAATCAGCGTCGATTGAGATCAGGCCGCGCCGAGGCGGAGATCGCCCTTCTCGATATGCCGGAGAAACCAAGCATAGGTCTGCTCCAATCCACTCTGAAGCGAGTACTGTGGGCGCCAGCCCGTCGCAAACAGACGCGACACGTCCATCAGCTTGCGCGGCGTGCCGTCCGGCTTGGTCGCATCGAATGTGAGCACGGCATCGGCGCCGACAACGGAGAGCATGGTGCGGGCCAGCTCGGCAATGGTGATGTCTTCGCCCGAGCCAACATTGACATGGCTGTCGCCGGAATAGTTTGTCAGCAGCCAGACCAGAGCGTCGGCGGCGTCGTCGACATGCAGGAATTCGCGCATCGGCGTGCCCGATCCCCAGACCTCGAGGGTTTTGTCGCCGGCGCGCTTGGCCTGGTGCGCCTTGCGCATAAGGGCCGGCACGACATGGCTGGTGGAGAGGTCGAAATTGTCGCCGGGGCCATAGAGGTTGGTCGGCATCGCCGAGATGTACTCGACACCATATTGGCGCCGATAGGCTTGGCAAAGTTTCAGTCCAGCGATCTTGGCGATCGCATACCATTCGTTGGTGGGCTCGAGCGGACCGGTGAGCAAAGCATCCTCGGAGATCGGCTGTGCCGCAAACTTCGGGTAGATGCAGGACGAACCGAGAAATAGCAGTTTCTGCACCTCGTTGCGAAAGGCGCTCTCGATGACATTGGTCTGCATGATGAGATTGTCCTGCAGAAAATCGACCGGCAACCTGTCGTTTGCCAGGATACCGCCGACCTTGGCCGCCGCCATCACCACCGCATCCGGCCTGTGGTCAGCCATCCAGCGTCGCACGCCGGCCTGGTCCATAAGATCGAGTTCATCGCGGGATGCGGTCAGGACCTCGCAGTCCCCGCCCGCCAGCCTGCGCAATATGGCGGAGCCGACCATGCCGCGATGCCCGGCCACGAAAACGCGCTTGCCCTGAAGGTCGAAACTCATTGGCGTATCCCTATGCAGAAAACGGCCGCTATGACCATCTGGCGGCGGCGCGCCGGATGGGCCTGCGTCGGACGCATACCGCATACAGATTTGCCCAGACAAGGCAAATCGGAGATTTGGGCGAACTCTTCTAGTGGGATGGCGATCAGACGCCCGCCACGGCACACAGGCTCTTCATTCTTGCGATGGCAAGCTCCGGGTCGGCCAGCAATCCGGCCTGGTCGGCAAGACGGAACACATCGGCATAGTGGCAAATGCCGCGCGCCGATTGCATGCCGCCGACCATCGAAAAATGCTCCTGGTGGCCGTTCAGCCATGCCATGAGGACGATACCGGCCTTGTAATACTCGGTCGGCGCCTCGAAGATTTTCCGCGACAGAGGTACCGTCGGCGCCATCATCGCGTCATAGCCGGCGCGGTCGCCGTCGGCCAGTTTCGCCAGCGCGGCATTGGCGACCGGCGCGATGGCGTCGAAAATGCCGAGCAGCGCGTGCGAGTGCCTTTCGCCATCGCCCGCGATCAATTCGGGATAATTGAAATCGTCGCCGGTGAACATGATCACCCCTTCTGGCAGCCGGTTCCTGAGCGCGATTTCCTTGTCGGCATCGAGCAGTGATATCTTGATCCCCTCGACCTTGCCGGCGTGGCGTTCGATGATGGCGACCACCGTGTCGAGCGCGGTCTCGAAATCATGGCTGCCCCAATAACCCTTCAGAGCCGGATCGAACATGTCGCCCAGCCAGTGCAGGATGACCTTGCCGGATGCCTGAGACAGAATGCGGTCATAGATGCTGATATAATCGTCGGGACCCTTGGCGACAGTCGCCAGCGCGCGGCTGGCCATCATGATCGCCTTGCCGCCCAGGCCTTCGATGAAACCGAACTGCTCCTCATAGGCCGCGATGACATCGTCGAGCGTCCTGGCGGCGCCTGGCGCCAGATGGTCTGTTCCGGCACCTGAGGCGAGATCGGCGCCCTCGACGGTTCGCGCCTCGGCGATCGAGCGGCGGATCAATTCCCTAGCGTTTGCCCAGTCGAAACCCATGCCGCGCTGCGAGGTGTCCATCGCCTCGGCGATGCGGAAGCCTAGACGCCACAGATGATGGCGGAATGCCATCGTGCACTCCCAGTCGACCGCGGGATGGGACCACGGATCGGTCATCGCGAGGGGATCGGCAACGACATGGGCGGCGGCATAGGCGATGCGCGAAAACCGTGCGCCGATCACCGGCTGTGCCGGCTGGCCGACAAGGCGGTAGCGAGTGCTGCGACCGCCCTCTTCGGGCAAGGCAATGTCCATAGATCTCTCCCTTGGTCGCGCCTATAAATGGAACGTTCCAATAAATCAAGAACCTTTATGTCCCCGATCTCGGTCTCGCCGAATGCTGCATCGCAGCGACAAACCCTTGAAGAGCACCGGCTACACCCGCTAAGCTCCCGTTTTTCTAGCTCGGAAAAAATCCCGATTGACTCAAATCCAACACAGGGATTAGAACGTTCCAATAATTCGACCAGAAAATACCGGGAGGACGGATCTGGATGGCCAGCAGGCCCAAGGCGACGATACTCGACATTGCCCGCGAGGCGGGCGTGTCCAAGTCGACGGTGTCGCTCGTGCTGCAAGGCAGCGGACTGATCCGGCCTGAGACCGCGCTGAGGGTTCGCAAGGCGATCGAGGATGTCGGCTATGTCTACAACCGCGGCGCCGCCAATCTGCGCAAGGCTCATTCCAACGTCATCGGCATGGTCATCAACGATCTCACCAACCCCTTTTTCGCCGAAATGGCGGTCGGCATGGAGCGGGTCTTCCAGTCGGCGGGCATCGTGCCTTTCATCGCCAACACGGCGGAGAACCCGGTGCGCCAGGAAGAAGTGCTGAAATCGCTGATGGAACAAGGTGTCGCCGGGCTGATCGTGTCGCCGGCGCGCGGCACGACCTCAGGTGCTTTCCGCCGCATCGAGATGGCGGGCCTTCCGATCGTCTTCACCATGCGCCGCCTTCCCGAAAGCCGCATCCCAGTGATCGCGCCCGACAATCATCGCGGCGCCTGGCTCGCCACCGCCCATCTGATCGGCAAAGGGCATCGCCGGCTGGTCTTCTTCGGCGGCTCATCGGACCTGGTGGTCTATCACGAGCGGCTGGGCGGTTTTCGCGAGGCCTGCGAGGCGCTCGGCATCGCCAAACGCGATACACTCGTCGTCGAAGGTGAAACCAGCCGCAAGGGCGGCATTGCCTGTCTGGAGACGGCCCTCGCGATGGCCGAGCCGCCGACCGCGGCACTGTGCTTCAACGATGCGGTCGCCTTCGGCGTCATGCTGGCGCTGCGCAAGCGCGGGCTCGAGCCCGGTGCGGATTTCGCCGTCGTCGGCTTCGACGACGTGATCGAAGCCCAGCATTACATGCCGGCGCTGACCAGCGTCGCGGTGGATTCGGCAGGCCTCGGCGAGCGCGCCGCCCATGTCATGCTGAAGATGATCCAGTCGCGCACCACGCGCGCCGAGGATCATATCGGCGCCGTCAACCTCGTCGTCAGGGACAGTTGCGGTCCTGATCGCCGTGCGGGAATGGGGGACGCGGCATGACCGTGAAATGGGGGCTGATCGGCGCAAGCACGATCGCCAGGCAATTCGTGATCAACGCCATCCGCGCTCAGGCCGACGGGGAAATCGCGGCGGTGATGAGCTCCAGCCCGGATCGCGCCACTTCCTATGCCAAGGAGAACGGCATTCCGCTTGCCGTCTCGACGCTCGATGAATTGCTCGGCCCCGACATCGACGCCGTCTACATCTCGACCACCAACGAATTGCATCTCGAACAGGCCTTAGCCGCCATCAAGGCGGGAAAACATGTGTTGTGCGAAAAGCCGCTCGCGCTGACCAGCGCCGATGCGCGAAAGATGGTCGCCGCAGCCAAGGCAGCCGGCATCGTGCTCGGCACCAACCATCATCTGCGCAATGCCGGCTCGCACCGGGCGATGCGTGAAGCCATCGCCGCCGGCCGCATCGGCAAACCGATTGCCGCGCGCGTCTTCCACTCCGTCTATCTGCCGGAAAACCTGCAGGGCTGGCGTATCACCAGGCCGGAAGCCGGTGGCGGCGCAGTGCTCGACATCACCGTGCACGATGCCGACACGCTGCGCTTCGTGCTCGGCGACGATCCGCTCGAGGTTTCGGCGTTCACGCAGGCCGCGGGCATGGCCGGCAGCGGGCTGGAAGATGGCGCCATGTGCATCTGGCGCTTCAGATCGGGCGTCATCGCCCAGTCGCATGAGGGCTTCACCACCAAGTTCGCCGGCACAGGCTTCGAGGTGCATGGCCGCGAAGGCTCCCTGATTGCGAAAGATGTGATGACGCAGAAGCCGATCGGCTCGGTGCTGCTGCGCACGGCAAAGGGCGAAGAGGAATTGAGCTTTGATCGCGACGACCTCTATGTCCGTTCCCTGCGCCAGTTCCATGCGGCGATCGGTGGCGAAGGCCAGCCGTCGGCCACCGGCGAGGACGGCATCTGGTCGCTGACATCAGCCGAAGCGGCGTTGCAATCCGCCAAGTCCGGCAAATCAGTCCTGGTCGACCCGAAACTCGAGGGCGCAGGATGAGCAAACTCGTCTCCGCCGCGCAAGCCGCCAGCCTGATCAGGGACGGCATGGTCGTTTCCGTGTCGTCGTCGAGCGGTCTCGGCTGCCCGGATGCGGTGCTCGCCGCCATCGGTGAGCGCTTCGAGGCGGAAGGCCATCCGAAGGGTATCACGACGCTGCACCCGATTGCCGCCGGCGACATGTACGGTATCAAGGGCATCGACCATCTGGCAAAGCCCGGCCTGTTGAAGCGCACGCTGTGCGGCTCCTATCCCTCGGGCCCGTCATCCTCGGAGCCGCCGCAGATCTGGAAGATGATCGGCGACAATTCGGTCGCCGCCTACAATGTGCCTTCAGGCATCCTGTTCGACATGCACCGGGAGGCTGCTGCCAAGCGCCCCGGCGTGCTGACAAAGGTCGGCCTCGATACGTTCGCCGACCCGCGCCATCAGGGCTGCGCCATGAATGCGGCGGCCAGCGAGCCGATCGTTTCGGTGCAGCAGTTCGACGGTGAGGAATGGCTTTATTTCCGCTCGATCGTGCCCAATGTGTCGATCATCCGCGCCACGACCGCCGACGAGCGCGGCAACCTCACCTATGAGCATGAGGGCGCCTATCTCGGCGGGCTGGAACAGGCGCTCGCCGCCCGCAACAATGGCGGCATCGTCATCGCGCAGGTCAAGCGCGTCGTCGAGAACGGCACGCTGAAGCCGCATGACGTGCGCGTGCCCGGTGTGCTGGTCGACCACATCGTGGTGGCGCCCGACCAGTTGCAGACGACGCTGACACCCTACGACCCGGCGATCTCGGGCGAGATCTTCCGGCCGCTGTCGACGTTCCGCAACGCCGAGATGAGTGTCCAGAAGGTCATCGCGCGGCGCGTCGCCATGGAGCTTGCCGACGGCATGGCCGTCAACATCGGCTTCGGCATCTCGGCCAACGTGCCGCGCATCCTTATCGAGGAAGGCCAGCACGGCAAGGTCACCTGGGTGATCGAACAGGGCGCGGTCGGTGGCGTGCCGCTGCTCGACTTCAAGTTCGGCTGCTCGTCGAACGCCGACGCATTCATGCCTTCGCCACACCAGTTCATCTACTTCCAGGGCGGCGGTTTCGATGCGTCATTGCTGTCCTTCCTGCAGATCGACCGCCATGGCTCGGTCAACGTGTCGAAGCTTTCGGCGAGGCCACATGTCACCGCCGGCGCGGGCGGTTTTGTCGACATCACCGCGCGGGCGAAGAAGATCGTCTTTTCCGGGTTCTTCAATGCCGGCGCCAAGCTGTCGCTGGCCGATGGCGGCATCCGCATCGATCACGAAGGCAAGGTGAAGAAGGTGGTCGGCGAGGTCGAGCACATCTCGTTTTCGGGCAAGCGCGCGGTCGCGCAAGGACAGGACATCACCTATGTCACCGAGCGCTGCGTTATGAAGCTGACGCCCGCTGGGCTGATGGTGACGGAGTTGGCACCGGGCATCGACCTTCAGCGCGATATACTGGCGCAGGCCGAGATTCCGCTCGGTATCGCCAACGATCTGAAAGTGACACCGGACGCACTCTACCGGGAGCGGCCGATCGGCCTGTCGCTCAATGGCGGGGCATCGCTCGGAGGCGCACATGGCTGAACGTCTCGTCACCTTTGACACCGATGGCACCCTCGGCATCGTCACACTGCGCCGGCCGGAGAAGTTCAACGCGCTCGACATCCCGATGCTGCGCGCGCTGGAAGCCGCGCTTGACACGGCGGAAGCTGCGGATGGCGTCCGCGCCGTGCTGCTGTGTGGCGAAGGCAAGGGTTTTTGCTCGGGTGGAGATGTCGAAGCCTGGTCGCAAATGAGTGCCGCCGACTTCCAAGTGCAATGGGTGCGCTACGGCCATCGCGTCTTCGACCGGCTGGCGCGGTTGCGGCAGCCGACTATCGCCGTGCTGTCAGGCCATGCGCTGGGCGGCGGGCTGGAACTGGCGGTCGCCTGTGACTTCCGCGTCGCCGAGGCGCAGGTGAAATTGGGCTTCCCGGAAACCTCGATCGGCGTGGTGCCCGGCTGGTCCGGCACGCAGCGCGCGGTGCGCCGCTTCGGCGCGCAAACGGTGCGGCGCATGGCAATCGGCGGCGAGCTGTTCGTGGCGGCCGAAGCACTCGCTCTAGGCATCATCGATCGGCTGGTCGACACGGGCAAGGCATTCACTGAGGCCAAGGCCTGGGCCGGCAAGATCGCCGAGCGCGGCCCGTTGGCAACCGAAGCCGCCAAACTGATGATCGCGGTCGCCGAGGGCGAGGAAAGTGCTGCCGCCACAGAGGCGCTGGCCAGCGGCTTCATCGCTCTAACCGGCGATCTCAACGCCGGTGTCGACGCTTTCAAGGCCAAGCAGAAACCAGCGTTTTCAAGATCCTAGAATGCAAGTGGAACCTCACATGAACTTGCCTCTCGACATCGCCATGCCCGCCGAGGCATCCGCAGCACCGAAGACCTATCGGCTGCTGATCGATGGCAAGTTTGTCGATGCCCGCGACGGCCGTACGCTGGAGCGCGAGAGCCCCGGCCATGGCTTCACGGTTTCACGCTATGCGCAAGCCGGCGCGGCGGAAGTCGAGGCGGCGGTGACCGCCGCGCACAAGGCGTTCGAGGCCGGCCCCTGGCCGCGCATGAAGGCCGGCGAGCGCGCCGCGATCCTGCTCAAGGCGGCAGACCTGATCGAGGCGCGGCTTGAGGAGATCGCCCGGCTCGACGCGCTGGAATCCGGCAAGCCGATCGCCCAGGCGCGCGGCGAGATCGGCGGCGCCGTCGATATCTGGCGTTATGCGGCATCCCTTGCCCGCACGCTGCATGGCGAAACCTACGCCAATCTCGGCGACGCCATGCTGGGCGTCGTGCTGCGCGAACCGATCGGCGTCGTCTCGATCATCACGCCATGGAATTTTCCGTTCCTCATCGTCAGCCAGAAACTGCCGTTTGCGCTCGCCGCCGGCTGCACGGCGGTGGTCAAGCCGAGCGAGATGACCTCGGCCTCGACCTTCGTGCTCGGCGACATCCTGATGCAGGCCGGCTTGCCGGATGGCGTCGTCAACATCCTCGCTGGCCTGGGCGCCGATGTCGGCGCGGCGATGGTCAGCCATCTGCTGGTCGAGATGGTGTCGTTCACCGGCTCCACTCGGGTCGGCAAGATGACCATGGGATCGGCTGCGAGCACGCTGAAGAAGGTTTCGATGGAGCTCGGCGGCAAGAACGGCCAGATCGTCTTTCCCGACGCCGACCTCGAAGCCGCCGCCGACGCAGCGGTGTTCGGCGGCTTTTTCAACGCCGGCGAATGCTGCAACGCCGGCAGCCGGCTGATCGTCCACGAGGCGATCGCCGACGACTTCCTTGGCGCAGTGAAGGCGCTCACCGCCCGGGTCACCGTCGGCGATCCACTCGATGACGGCACCAAGGTCGGCGCGATGATCTCTTCCGAGCACCTGGCCAAGGTCACCGGATACGTGACGGCGGCGGCAAACGACGGCAGCAGCGTCTATAGCGGCGGCAAGCAGATCGCCTCCAGTGCCGGTCAATATCTCGACCCGACCATTCTTCGCGGCGTAACCGAAGACATGGCCATTGCACGCGAGGAAGTGTTCGGCCCGGTGCTCTCAGTGCTGACCTTTGAATCGATTGAAAAGGCGTTGCGCATCGCCAACAACACGCCCTATGGTTTATCGGCGGGCGTGTGGAGCGCCAGCATCGACACCTGCATGTCGGTGGCGCGGAATGTGCGTTCGGGAACCGTTTGGGTGAACACGTTCATGGAAGGTTATCCCGAGCTGCCTTTCGGAGGCTACAAGCAGTCCGGTCTCGGACGCGAACTCGGCAAGCGCGCCGTCGAGGATTATACCGAGGAAAAGACAATCCAGTTTCATCGTGGCCAGCGCACCGGATGGTGGGTCGGCTGAGTTGGGAAGAACCCGGCGGGCAACCGCCGGTCGTGTAGATGTAACAAGGGAGGAAGTACATGTTGCGCAAACTGCTTATCGGAACGGCTCTCGGGTCGGGCCTTGCGTTCGCGGCCCACGCCCAAGACGTCAAGGAAGTTGAGATGCTGCATTGGTGGACGTCGGGCGGCGAAGCGGCTGCTTTGAACGTGCTCAAGGAAGATCTGTCCAAGCAAGGCTTTGCCTGGAAGGACGTGCCCGTGGCTGGCGGCGGCGGCGACGCCGCCATGACCGCGCTGAAGGCGATGGTCGCGGCCGGCAATTACCCGACCGCCTCGCAGATGCTCGGATATACCGTGCTCGATTATGCCGCAGCCGGCGTGATGGGCGACCTGACCGAGACGGCGGTAAAGGAAGGCTGGGACAAGTCCGTTCCGGCCGCCCTGCAGAAATTCTCGGTCTATGACGGCAAGTGGGTCGCGGCTCCGGTCAACGTCCACTCGGTCAACTGGCTGTGGATCAACAAGGCCGTGATGGACAAGATCGGCGGCACCGAGCCCAAGACCTTCGACGACTTCATCGCGCTGCTCGACAAGGCCAAGGCGGCGGGCGTCATCCCGCTCGCGCTCGGCGGCCAGAACTGGCAGGAGGCCACCATGTTCGATTCGGTCGTGCTGTCGACCGGCGGACCTGAGTTCTACAAAAAGGCCTTCAACGACCTCGACGAAGAGCAGCTGAAGTCCGACACGATGAAGAAGTCGTTCGACAACCTCGCCAAGCTTGTCACCTATGTCGACCCGAACTTCTCGGGCCGCGATTGGAACCTCGCCACCGCCATGGTCATCAAGGGCGATGCCTTGGTGCAGGTCATGGGCGATTGGGCCAAGGGCGAATTCAACGCCGCCAAGAAGACCCCGGGCACCGACTTCCTGTGCTACCGCTTCCCGGGCACCGATGGCAGCGTGGTCTACAACTCCGACATGTTCGGCATGTTCGATGTTCCGGACGACCGCAAGGCCGCCCAGGCCGCCTTGGCCACCGCCACTTTGTCGAAGAGCTTCCAGTCGGCCTTCAACGTCGTCAAGGGCTCGGTCCCGGCCCGCACCGACGTGCCTGACACCGACTTCGACGCTTGCGGTAAGAAGGGCATGGCCGACCTGAAGGCCGCCAATGAGGGCGGCACGCTGTTTGGTTCGCTCGCGCAAGGCTATGGCGCGCCTCCGGCGGTCGCCAATGCCTATAAGGACGTCGTCTCGAAATTCGTCCACGGCCAGATCAAGACCTCGGACGAGGCCGTGACCCAGCTGGTCAACGCGATCGAAGACGCCAAGTAAAACCAGGCATGGAAGGCCTTCCCCGCTCCGGCGGGGAAGACTCCAACATGCGAAAATGGTCGGCATCTCGCCGGGATATGCCAAGCGATTGGCGCCGGCGATTCACCAATCACACCCGTCTGGACGGGGTCATCCTTTCCGCCTGGCGGTGAAGGGACTCGAAACGGGAGGAGCCCATGACTACGGTCGCGACCCAGATCAAGCTGACGCCGGAGCATAACGCTCGCCCGGGTGCCTCCATGCGTTCGCGCCTGCAGGACGCGCTGCCGAAGCTCGTGCTGGCGCCAAGCTTTGCGATCACTGTTGTCTTCGTCTACGGCTTCATCCTGTGGACGGTCTATCTGTCCTTCACCAACTCCAAGACCTTCCCGTCCTATGCCATTACAGGGTCACGCGCCTATCAGCGGCTGTGGCGCTGGACCTTCGAGAGCGACCCGCCATCGAGCTGGTACACGTCGATCACCAATATGGGCATCTTCGGTTTTCTCTACATCTTCATCTGCCTGGCGCTCGGCTTGTTCCTGGCGATCCTGCTGGACCAAAAGATCCGCGGCGAAGGCATGTTGCGCCCGATCTATCTCTACCCGATGGCGCTGTCCTTCATCGTCACCGGCGTCGCCTGGAAATGGTTCCTCGATCCCGGGCTCGGCCTCGAGCAGACGCTGCATCAATGGGGCTGGACGAGCTTCCATTTCGACTGGATCAAGAACAAGGATTTCGTCATCTACACCGTGGTGATCGCCGGCGTCTGGCAGGCCTCGGGGTTCATCATGGCGATGTTCCTCGCCGGCCTGCGTGGCATCGACGGCGAGATCATGAAGGCGGCGCAGATCGACGGCGCCACCACGTTCCAGCTCTATCGCCGGATCGTCATCCCGCTGCTGCGGCCGGTGTTCCTGTCGGCCTTCATCGTGCTCGCCCACCTCGCCATCAAGTCCTACGATTTGGTCGTCGCGCTGACCAGTGGCGGACCGGGCGGCTCGGCCTGGCTGCCGTCGAACTTCATGTATGAGTACACCTTCAAGCGCAACGAAATGGCTGTCGGCTCAGCCAGTGCTGTGATCATGCTGATGACCATCACCGCGATCATCGTGCCCTATCTCTACTCCGAGCTCAGGGAGAAGCCGCGATGAGCGTCATTGCCACTCCCGCTCGCCAGAGCACTGGCGGCATCAGCGCCAGGACCGTCAACCGCGTTGTCATCTACGGCCTGCTGGCGCTGTTCGCGCTGTTCTACCTGATGCCGCTATTCGTCATGCTGGTGACCTCGTTCAAGACCATGGACGAGATCCAGAACGGCAACATGCTGGCGCTGCCGCAGGCGCCGACCTTCGAGCCATGGCTGAAGGCCTGGGGCGAGACCTGCGTCGGCCTCACCTGCGCCGGCATCAAGGGCTATTTCTGGAATTCCATCAAGATGGTGGTTCCGGCGGTGCTGATCTCGACGCTGCTCGGCGCGCTCAACGGCTATGTCCTGACCAAATGGCGCTTCCGCGGCCACACGCTGGTGTTCGGGCTGATGCTGTTTGCCTGCTTCATTCCGTTCCAGTCGGTGCTGTTGCCGATGGCGACGATCCTCGGCAGCCTCGGCCGTTTCGGCGTGACGTTGCGGAACGCAACGGGGCTGTCATTCGGCTTGGGCAACCCGACGGTCAACCTGGTCTTTGTCCACGTCGTCTACGGGCTTGGCTTCACCACTTTGTTCTTCCGCAACTATTACGAGGCGTTCCCGACCGAACTGGTCAAGGCGGCGCAGGTCGACGGGGCCAGCTTCTTCCAGATTTTCCGGCGCATCATGCTGCCGAATTCGATGCCGATCTTCGTCGTCACCGTCATCTACCAGTTCACCAACATCTGGAACGACTTCCTGTTCGCCTCCGCCTATGCCGGCACCGGTGACGCGATGCCGATGACCGTGGCGCTGAACAACGTCGTCAACACCTCGACCGGCGTCGTCGAATACAACGTCAACATGGCGGCGGCGATGATCGCCGCACTGCCGACCCTTCTCGTCTACGTGGTCGCTGGCCGCTATTTTGTGCGCGGCCTGATGGCCGGCGCCGTCAAAGGATAATCGAATGGCTTTTCTCGAAATCAATGGGCTGAGGAAGCGGTTCGGATCGGTCGAAATCCTGAAGGGCATTGACGTCGATCTCGAAAAGGGCGGCTTCCTCGTGCTGGTCGGCCCGTCCGGCTGCGGCAAGTCGACATTGCTCAACACCATCGCCGGCCTGGAAACCATCACCGAAGGCGAAATCCGCGTCGACGGCCGGACGATCAACGATCTCCATCCCTCGAAGCGCGACATCGCCATGGTGTTCCAGAGCTATGCGCTCTATCCGAACATGACTGTCGCCGGAAACATTGCCTTCGGCATGGAAATGCGCGGCGTGCCGGCTCAGGAGCGCCAGAAGGCGATCGACAAGGTGGCGAAGGTGCTGCAGATCGGCCACCTCCTGCAGCGCAAGCCGAGCCAGCTTTCCGGCGGCCAGCGCCAGCGCGTTGCCATGGGCCGCGCGCTGGTGCGCGACCCCAAGCTCTTTCTCTTCGACGAGCCGCTCTCCAATCTCGACGCCAAGCTGCGTGTCGACATGCGTATCGAGATCAAGCGCCTGCACGCGACCACCGGCACAACGATAGTCTACGTTACCCACGATCAGATCGAGGCGATGACGCTGGCCACCAAGATCGCGGTGATGCGCGACGGCGAGGTGCAGCAGTTCGGCACGCCGGCCGAAATCTATAACAACCCGACCAATTTGTTCGTTGCCGACTTCATGGGTTCACCGGCCATGAACCTGATCCCGGCGACGATCGGCGGCAATGGCAATGCACTTTCCGTGGTGCTGCAGCGAGAGGCGCGCGAGCCGATCTCGCTGCCGCTGGCCGATGCGCCGTCGGGCCTGTCGGCATTCCACGACAAGCCGATCATCTTCGGCGTCCGCCCCGAAGCCCTGACCGATCCGGAAGGGGCCGAACGCAACGCATCGAACATCGCCACCGCCGACTGCCATATCGAAGTCGTGGAACCGGCTGGCTCCGACACTTTCGCGGTCACCAATCTGGGCGGCAAGGCG
>NZ_RZTI01000097.1:0-22737 GCF_003997275.1 Mesorhizobium sp. M6A.T.Ce.TU.002.03.1.1 | reverse complement strand
TGGCACCGGCGGTGGCGACATATCCTCGTAAAGCAGGCGCGCTTCCTCGGCCGGGCCGCGCCGGCTCCCCGTGCCGAGCACCTTCCAGATGAAGATGCGTCGCTCAAGAGTGATGGTCAGGACGTCGCCGACCCGAACCATATCGGAGGCCTGCGCTGCTTTGTCGCGATTGATGCGGACGCGTCCGGCCACCACCAGCTTCGCGGCAAGCGATCGCGATTTCACCGCACGCGAAAAGAACAGCCATTTGTCGATGCGCTGGCGGGCATCAGTGACCATCGGAGCGAGCGGGGCTTACTTCTTCAGCTGGTCGCGCAACGCGGCGAGCTTGGCGAATGGAGAATCCGGGTCGAAGCGCACAGGACGCTCCTCGCGAGGCTTAGGCTGGAACGCGGGCTTTCCACCTGGCGCGCCACCCTTGCCGTCCTGCCTGCCGCCCTTCCAGTCAGGCCGGCTTTCGCGACGATCGGAACGCTCGCCCTGCGGCTTGCCGTCGCGCCGCTCTCCCGCCTCGCCCTGGGGCTTGGGCTTGAATTTGCTGCGGTCGAAGCGCGGCTTGCCGGCGCCGTCGCGGCGTCCTTCATGGGTGGGCCGGCTGCCTGGAGCGCCGGCCGGTTGTCCGCCGGTGGCATCTGCGGGCGCGTCGCCACGGCCGTCGCGCGCGGCTTGCCCGTTGCGCGGGCGATTGTCCCGTGAATTGTCACGGGGCCGGTTGTCATGGTGGCGGTGGCGCGGGCGCTGGTCGAAGCGGCCCTGCCGCCACAACAGAATGGGTTTTGGTTCCTCGGCCTCTGGAACAGCCTCGCCAGTGGCGGCTTCCGCCGCCGCGGCAGGCTCGGCCGAAACTGCTTCCGTTGCAGGCGAGGTTTCGGAAGCCGGCTCTGCCGGTGCGACCTCAACCTCGGCGGCTTCGGGTTCTGCCTCTGGCTGAGCCGCTGATACCGCAGGCACTTCAGCTGCGGTTTCCGCTGCAGGCAGCTCCTCTTCCGTGACCTCAGCCGGAGTTTCCAGCTGAGGTTCCGCGACAGGCTCCGCTTCGGTTGCGGGTTCCGCGGGAACTTCGGCTGTGGCCTCTGCCGCGGTAGCCGCTTCCGATTCCGAACTCTCGGCCGGCGCCTCGGCGGCTGTGTCCGCAATCGCGGCTTCCACTGCCTTGGCCTGCTCGGCTTGTTCTTGCGCCGCCTGCTTAGCCGCGGCGGCTTCACGCGCGGCATTGTCCTGTGCCTCGAGCCGCGCCTTCACCTCGGCCACCGGCTTCGGCTCGGCGCGATAGCCGAGACCTTTCAAAATCTCTTCCATGTCGTCGGCAGTGGCGCCGAGGATCGACATCATCGGCGGCGTCACCATGAAGGACTGACCGTCATAGGCGCCCTCGGGCCGCTGACCGAGGCCCGGCTTCCAGTTGGTTGCCGGCCGAATCAGATCGGCCAGCCGTTCAAGGATGTCGACGCGCACCGCGCGACGGCCGAGATTGCGGTAGCCGGCCAGCTTGTAGAAGGTCTTGTCGAAGGTGGGATCGATGACCACCGAGGTGCGGCCGGAGGCCAGCGCGTGAACCACGTCGCCAAAGCCGGGCTTGTCCTTGCCGTCGTTCCTCAGGGCCCATAACAGCGTCACCAGTCCGGCCGGGGCCGGCTTGATCAGCGCAGGCACGAAGACGTGGTAGGCGCCGAAGCGCACGCCGAGCCGGCGAAGGGCGGCGCGGCCTTCCTGGTCGAGCGACTTCATCTCCTCGGCGATGTCGCGGCGGTTGATGAGGCCGAAATGCTCGACGAGCTGGAAGGCGATGCCGCGGCCGATGCCGGTGATCTGCTCGGCGTTCTTGAGGTCGACCAGCGGCTTCAGCAAGGACTCGATCTGAAAATTGACGAAGCGCTCGGCGCGCGCCGCGACCTTGTCGCGGGCTGGACCGGTGAGCTGCTCGTCGGCCAGCAGCACAAGGCGCGGCTTCAGCGGCTCGTCGCCTGCGACCAGCGTGCCGATCGGCGCGCCGATCCAGCGCAGCGTGCCGTCGGAGCCGAGCGCGATGTCGCCGTTGGCCGAGGCGCCGAAGCGCTCGGCCCGCGCCTCGAATTCGGCTGCAAGCGCCTTTTGGGCTGCCGTGCGCACCGCCTTGGCGTCCTCGCCGCCGGCGCTCTGGTCGGCGGTGAAGCGGAACCCCTGCAGCTCGCCGACATGGTGGCCTTCGACGAGGACGGTTCCGGTTGGGCTAATTTCGGCTTCAGGCATGGTATTTTCTCTAAGGCGCCGCATGAGGACGGAAGTCCTGCGGTCTACGAAGCGTTTCGTCAACCGCTCATGCAGCGCATCCGACAATCTGTCTTCGATTTCGCGCGTCTTTTCCTGCCAGTGTGCCTGATCGGCCAGCCAGCCGGGCCGGTTGGAGACGAAAGTCCAGGTGCGGATCTGGGCAATCCGGTGCGACAGCGTGTCGATGTCGCCCTCGGTGGTGTCGGCACGGCGGACCTGCTCTGCCATGTAATTCTCGTCGACATGGCCATGCCTGGCAAGGTCCGTGTAGATCGAGGCGATCAGGTCGGCATGCTGGGCCGGCGCGATCTTCCTGTAGTCGGGGAGGGCACAGGCCTCCCACAGCAGCGCCACGCGCCTGGCGTCGGTGGCAAGCGCCCGGATGTCCTCGTCGCGGGACAAATGCTCGAGCGCCTGTGCATCCACTGCCGGCAGCGCACGGGTCAGGCCTTCGACCGGTGCGTTGGTCTCGATGGAGCGCTTCAGCGCATCGAGGCTGGCGAAATCGAAATGCGCGGTGCGCCATTGCAGCACCTTCACCGGGTCGAACTCATGCCCTTCGATCTTCTTGACCAGATCTTCGTCGAGCGGATCGACCTGGCCGGTGACGCCGAAGGTGCCGTCGCGCAAGTGCCGGCCAGCGCGGCCGGCGATCTGGCCGAGCTCGGCCGCCGTCAGGTTGCGATACTGGTAGCCATCGAATTTACGGTTCTGGGCGAAGGCGACATGATCGAGATCGAGGTTTAGGCCCATGCCGATCGCATCGGTGGCGATCAGGTAATCGACATCACCTGACTGGAACAGCGCCACCTGCGCGTTGCGAGTGCGCGGCGATAGCGCGCCGAGCACGACGGCCGCACCGCCCTGCTGGCGGCGGATCAGTTCGGCGATGGCGTAGACCTCGTCGGCGGAAAAGGCGACGATCGCCGTGCGCCGCGGCAGGCGGGTCAGCTTCTTCGAGCCGGCATAGGCGAGATGCGACAGCCGTGGCCGAGTCACCACCGACACGCCCTTCAGCAGACGCTGGAGGATGCCGTGCATGGTGGCCGCGCCCAGCAGCAGCGTCTCCTGACGGCCGCGCAGATGCAGGATGCGGTCGGTGAAGATGTGGCCGCGCTCGAGATCGCCGGCCAGCTGGACCTCGTCGATGGCGACGAAGGCGGCGTCGGTCTGGCGCGGCATAGCTTCCACCGTGCAGACCGAATATCTGGCGCCGTCGGGCTGGATCTTCTCCTCGCCGGTGATGAGCGCCACCTTGTGAGCGCCGACCTTCTCGCAGACGCGTGTATAAACCTCGCGAGCGAGCAGCCTGAGCGGCAGGCCGATAATGCCGCTTTCATGCGCCACCATGCGCTCGATGGCGAGATGGGTCTTACCGGTATTGGTCGGCCCGAGCACGGCAGTCACGTCGCGGCCCGACAGGATCAGCGGCTCAGTGTGTTTCGACTGGATGTTCATCGACCTGGAAATAAGGCTCTCTGCCTCGCGTTGTCGGGAGCGCGCCCCATGGTGGCGCGTGTGACAAGCGACACATAGGGATTTCGGGCGCGAAGCGAAAGCGGAATGTTCCAACGGCAGCTCGAAGGCTCCCGTCTGGTGTTGTCAACCGGTCCTGATTTAACAGTTGGAACGAGTCTGGAACGAATCAGCTACGAATCGCTGACTCTTGCTGATTCAGGTTTTGTTCACGGCTATATCTGGGTTTTTTGCCGGCGAGTCTCACCACATGCTGAATCGCTGAACTGGCCCGATTCATGCAGGGCGGACGTCGTCGTTAACATTTGCCGGTGAACGATCGGCGCAGGCCGGCAGGCGTCACCCAACATTATGAAATTATTGATCTTTCCTAACGCGCCTTAACGGTTCGAGGGGTGTTTTCAGCCTTTGTCGTTAACCTTCCGGTCAAAGCCGGAACGAAACGGCGACGAATCAGCGCTGGCGGAAGTTTCCCCGTTTGTTCACCCCAACATGTTGTGTTGTGAACAGGTTTTCCACCGAGAATCCACAGGCGGGAACAGGGGTTTTGCACAGGCTGCGCGACCGCCGTTAACCTTTGCGTGCCGCTTCGGCACAAATCGGCCTCCCGCAATCGGTCGGCAGCAGTCGTTGCAGGACCAGACTCGGCCACCCGCTGAACGGCAGGTTCAAGATACGTCCTCTCCCACGACATAGCGCTGCAAAGTAGGGCCGATGTTCTGGATGATCTCGTCGTGGGACAGGGCGACGACGGGCGGAAGCCGCAGCAGGTATCGGCACATCGCCAAACCCAGCAACTGGCTCGAAACGAGCCCCGCCCGTCGGCCGGCGTCGGCGGGGTCGGCGACCGCCGCGACCACCGGCCTCACCTGGTTGCCAAATACGTCGCGCAACTTTTCGGCAGCGAGTTCGTTCGACGTCGCCGAACGCAGCAGAATGGCCATGCCAGGACCGCTGGCCGGGCTCTCCCAGATTTCGAGAAAACGCCTGATCAACGTTTCGCCGACGGCGTTTCGGTCGAGCACCCGCAGTGCCGGCAATTGCAAGTCGATTACCGCCGCCCTGGCGAACAGCTCGTCCTTGCTGCGGAAATAGCGGATCACCATGGCCGGATCGATCGAGGCATGCGCGGCGACGTCGCGGATGGAGGCGCCGTCGTAGCCGTGCTCGGCGAACAGAAGCCTCGCGGCCTTAAGGATTTGGGCGCGCGTGCGGTCCGACTTGCTGGGTTTCTTCGGCTGATTCTCGGTCATGAAAATTCATATGCCAACGACCGTTGACAAATGCAATAGGTCCAACTAGAAAGTCAACGATCGTTGACAAATGGAGAGAGAAATGTTGCCCGATACAACAGATACAACAGAAGTCCTGATCATTGGCGCCGGCCCGACCGGCATGGCGCTGTCCATCGTGCTGCACCAGGCCGGTGTCGATCATGTTCTGATCGACAGACTGGCGCAGGGGCTTCAGACCTCGCGGGCTGGCGTCATCCACGCCCAGACGCTGGAATCGCTGGAGCCTCTCGGCGTCACGCAGCGGCTGAGCGAACTTGCGCTGAAGCTGCAGAATTTCGCTATTCGCGACCGCAATCGGGCGCTGCTCAAGCTCGATTTCGGCAAGCTTCCGTCGAGGCATCCCTATTTGATGATGCTGCCTCAGAACCTGACCGAGCAGGTGTTCGCCGAACGGATTGCCGCCCTTGGCGGCGTGGTTCACCGCATGGTCGAGGCCAAGGCGGTCGTTCAGGGCGTTGACGGCGCGCGCGTGACGGTGGTCGAGAACGGCCTCGAGAAACTGATATCGGCGCGCTATGTCGTTGGTGCCGACGGCATGCACAGCCTGGTGCGTAAGTCGACCGGCATCGAGTTCGACGGCGCGGCCTATGACGCTTCGTTCGTACTCGCCGATGTTCGTCTCGACTGGCCGGTTGGGCCGACCGAAGTGTCGCTGTTCTTTGCACCAGCCGGGCTGGTGGTGGTGGCACCGCTTCCGGACGGATCATACCGGGTCGTCGCAACCATGGATGATGCGCCGGAAAAGCCCGAGGTCGCCGACATCCAGGCGCTGCTCGACAGCCGTGGACCGACCAAAAACAGAACCCGGGTGCTCGAGCTGTCGTGGAGTTCGCGTTTTCGCGTGCATCACCGCCTGGTCCGCTCGTACCGCAAGGACCGGTTGTTCCTCATGGGTGATGCCGCGCACGTGCACAGCCCGGCGGGAGGGCAAGGCATGAACACCGGCATCATCGACGCGGTCGTGCTTGGTCAGTTGCTTGGCGACGTGGTGAACGGCGTGCGCCCGGAAGCGGAGCTCGACCTCTACGAAGCGCTGCGGCGTCCTGCGGCCCAAGAGGTGCTTGAATTGGCGGGCACGATGACCGAGATGGCGCTTACCCGCAGTCCGGTGAAGCGGTTCGTCCGCAATCTCGTGCTTTCCGTGCTGAACCTCAACCCATTCCTGAAGCGTCGCATCGCCTTGAAACTGTCAGGCCTCAGCCGGGCGCCGCTTGCCCGCCTGCCCGCACACCTTCGCGCGAGCCAGGTCCGATCGCCCAGACCAAGCCTGCAGCCGAACCAGGGCTGAAGTTTGTCGCCTGACAGCCGCGATTATCCGGGCCAGCGTCGATCTTGCCCGTACCGGCCGCTGGAGTGGCAGATCAATTATCGGCGAGGAGCCGACGCCTCAGGCGATATACTGACCGCCATTGGCTGATATGGTCGAGCCGGTGATGAAGCCGGCATCGTCGGAAGCGAGGAAGACGACGCAGCGTGCGATCTCTTCCGGTTCGCCGAGGCGGCCGACCGGGATCTGCGGAATGACACGCTCGTTGAGCACCTTTTCATCCATCGCCCTGACCATCTCGGTGGCGATGTAGCCGGGGCAGATGACATTGACGGTGATGCCGGCCCGCGCCCCTTCCTGTGCGAGCGCCTTGGTGAAGCCGATGTCGCCGGCCTTCGACGCCGAATAGTTGACCTGGCCGGCCTGTCCCTTCTGGCCGTTGATCGAGGAGATGGTGATGACGCGGCCGAACTTGCGGTCGCGCATGCCGCCCCACAGCGGGTGCGTCATGTTGAAGACGCCCGACAGGTTGGTATCGATGACCTCTTTCCACTGCTCGCGCGTCATCTTGTGGAACATGGCGTCGCGGGTGATGCCGGCATTGTTGACCAGAACGGAAACCGGGCCGAGATCGGCCTCGATCTGCTTGATGCCGGCGGCGCAGGCATCGTAGTCGGCGACCGACCATTTGTAGACCGGGATGCCGGTCATCGCGTTGAATTTTTGCGCCGCTTCGTCATTGCCGGCGTAATTCGCGGCAACCCTGTAGCCGGCGTTTTTCAGTCCGATTGAAATCGCGGCGCCAATACCGCGCGACCCGCCGGTGACGAGTGCTACCTTTGTCATGCTGTCCTCCCCTTTCTTAATTCGTGCGTGGCAGGCGGGGAACGCTCTAACGGCGATTGAGCCCCGTTCGCCACCGACTATTTCACGGCTTGCCTGGTGCATGAACCCCGAAAATCGAAATCGATTTTTCGGAAAGGATTATGCGCAAGCTCAAAGTGCTACAGCGTGCGCGTCCCAAGGGACGCGCGGCGCTGTAGCCTGTCTTCACAGCGCTTCCACGCACATAGCAACGCCCATGCCGCCGCCGATGCACAGCGTGGCGAGGCCTTTCCTGGCATTTCTGCGGCGCATCTCGTAGACCAGCGTGTTGAAGATGCGGGCCCCCGAGGCGCCGACCGGATGGCCGATGGCGATGGCGCCGCCATTGACGTTGACGATGGACGGGTCCCAGCCCATGTCCTTGTTGACGGCGCAGGCCTGCGCGGCGAAGGCCTCGTTGGCCTCGACCAGGTCGAGGTCGCCGACCGACCAGCCGGCCTTGGCCAGCGCCTTGCGCGAGGCGGGGATAGGCCCGGTGCCCATGATCTGCGGGTCGACGCCCGCGGTCGCCCAGGAAACGATGCGCACAAGCGGCGTGATGCCGCGTTTTGCGGCTTCGGCTTCGGTCATCAGCACCACGGCAGCGGCGCCATCGTTGATGCCGGAAGCATTGGCTGCGGTCACGGTGCCTTCCTTGTCGAAGGCGGGCTTGAGCTTGATCATCGCCTCGATCGTGGCGCCGTGGCGGATGTATTCGTCCTGGTCGACAATGGTGTCGCCCTTCTTGCCCTTGACGGTGAAGGCAACGATCTCGTCCTTGAATTTTCCGGCCTTCTGGGCGGCCTCGGCCTTGTTCTGCGAGCCGACGGCGAATGTGTCCTGGTCGTCGCGGGTAATCTGGAACTGCCGGGCAACGTTCTCCGCCGTATTGCCCATGTGGTAGCCGTAGAAGGCATCGGTCAGGCCGTCCTTGATCATGGTGTCGATCAGCTTGAAGTCGCCCATCTTGACGCCGCTGCGCAGGTGCTGCGCATGCGGCGCCATCGACATCGATTCCTGACCGCCGGCGACGATGATTTTTGCATCTCCTATAGCGATCTGCTGCATGCCAAGCGCGATGGCGCGCAGGCCCGAGCCGCAGAGCTGATTGAGGCCCCAGGCGGTCGCTTCCTGCGGCACGCCGGCCGCCATCGCCGCCTGCCGTGCCGGGTTTTGGCCTTGAGCCGCGGTCAGGATCTGGCCGAGGATCACCTCATCGACCTCCTTGCCGTCGACGCCGGCACGGGCGAGCGCTTCCTTGACGGCGACGGCGCCCAGTTCATGGGCCGGTGTGTTGGCAAAGGCGCCGTTGAAGGAACCGACGGGCGTGCGCGCCGCACTGGCGACGACAATGGCATTGGAAGCGGGCATGTTCTTCTCCAGACTTCAGGGGTCGAATTTGAGGCGCGGTTAGGGACTTTTCTTGCCCTTTCCGTGACCCAAGTCAAACCGGAAATGGGCATGCCGCCCATGCGCGGCAAGCAGGTTGCGCGTCGCCATGGAAACAGCCCGCCCGTTGCCGCGCAGCATATTTAGGCTGCCGTGCAGCATTAATCGATCCCGCACTGCACAAACCACTTGGAATTGTGACGCTTTTGCGCATATCCTTGAAAAGCGCAATCGTTACCGGCCGCTTACTCAAGTGCGCCGGTGTCCCGGGAGGATACTGATGGCCGCGAAAGACGAACCGATTATCATCAAGAAATATGCCAATCGCCGCCTCTACAACACCGGCACCAGCACTTATGTGACGCTCGAGGATCTTGCCGACATGGTCAAGAAGGGCGAGGAGTTCACCGTCCAGGACGCCAAAACCGGCGACGACATTACCCATCCTGTGCTGACCCAGATCATCTTCGAGCTGGAGAACAAGGATGGGCAGAACATGCTGCCGATCCCGTTCCTGCGCCAGTTGATCGCCTTTTACGGCGACCAGATGCAGATGATCGTGCCGAGCTTCCTCGAGCAGTCGATGATCGCCTTCTCAAAGGAGCAAGAACGCTTCCGCGAGCAGATGAAGGGTGCCTTGGGCAAGTCGCCGCTGGACATGATGAAGATCGCCACGCCGATCAAGGCGCTGGAAGAGCAGACGCGCCGCAACATGGAGATGTTCCAGAATGCCATGCGCCTGTTCACGCCCTTCCCACCCGCAGGCTCGAATGGTTCGTCTGCGCCGCCGGCAGAGCCGGCCAGGAAAGAAGGGTCGGAAAAACCCGATGACCTTCAGGAGTTGAAGGAACAGATCGCCGCCATGCAGCGCAAGCTCGACACCATGTCGTGATCACTGGCCGGACAAGGTCCGGCCGAAACCATCCTCTGCAGCCTTGTCAGAACATCTCCGCCTCGAATGAGGCAGAGATGCCATCCGGCCCACGCTATTTCGTCGTCACGGTCACCAGGGCGGTAACGGGTTTGCCGTCCACAAGGACGGGCTTGTGATGATCATCGGCAAGCAGGATGCCGATCACGTGCTTGCCGGCGGCATCCGGGCAATGGCCGAAACGAGCCTTGATAAGATCGCCGCCAAGGTCGCTATTCATGCTGTTGTATGGCCTGCCGGGGATGTTGCAACTGTCTCCGTCGGGATCGATCTTCATATGCACGTGGCCGCATTGGCTGTTGTCGCCGCATTTGCCTGCAGGAAGCAGCGTGAGGTTGCTCCTGACGATGACGCCTATCGCCTTTTCCGCATCATTGCCGAGCTCGATGACCGAACCGGCGGCCGGCCAAACAATTTCCAGGGTAGGCCGATCTTCGGCCTGGGCAGACCCGAGCAATAAGGAGAAAGCGAGGGCAGTCGTTGCGATGATGCGATGCATGGTAACCTCCGTTGTTGTGTAATCACCGATTACATATGAATCGCTCCGGAGCAAGAAAATAATCAGTGATTACATTTTGGCCTTGTGCTATTGGAAAGGCATGACCAGCACCACGGATTCCGGCGAAGCCGCCAACCCCAAGCGCTATCATCATGGCAATCTGGTCGAGGCTTTGATCGCTGCAACCATGGAGATCATCGAAGAGCGCGGCGCGGAGCATGTGTCTGTGCGCGAGGCCGCAAAGCGTGCCGGCGTTTCGCCCGGCGCTCCATTCCGGCATTTTCGGTCGAAAACAGCACTGCTGACCGCAGTCGCCGAACAGGCCATGAGCCGGCTGACCGAGGCCGTTGCCGATGCGCAGTCAAAAGCCGACAGTGCAGATCCCATTGCGGCCTTCGAAGCAATCGGACAAGGCTATCTGGAATGGGCGATCAGCAATCCCACGCATTTCCAGATCATCAGTTCTCGAACGCTGATTGATTTCGACGCGTCGGACAATCTTCGTGATCAGAATGAAGCCATTCGCCGGAAGATGATCGACCTGCTGACCCAGGCGCAAAAAAAGGGTCGGCTTTCCCCGGACACCGACTTCGATCATCTGGTGCTTGCCGCACGTGCCTTTGTCTATGGGTTGGCGCGCATGGCGATTGATGGCCATTTTCCGGAGTGGCATCCGTCGGAGCAGCCGTCCCTCGCCGTGCGGAGGGCCCTGCGTCTTTTCATGAGCCAGATGACCATTTCCAAAACGCGGTCTTAGGAACACCCCAAAGAGGCTCCCCGGGATCGCTGACGAAACTGTTTTCACAGGGCCTGTCAGGCGCACAACTTCGACTGAGGCCGGCCTCTTCATGACAAAAATTTCATGTCGTCGCCGATCCGTGCCGCTGTTCTTGCGCGGCACGAGACATATATGCTGCACTGCAATATGCTTCCGTTAGCACCTACCGAAGGATTCCGCCTTGCCCAGCAGAAAAACCGCCATCGTCACCGGGTCTACCTCGGGCATCGGTCTGGCCATCGCCCATGCGCTCGCGGCGGAAGGCTACAACGTCGTCGTCAATTCCTTTTCCGACACGGCCGACGACCGGGCCATCACCGATGCGATCGCCAAACATCACAAGGTGAAGGCCGCCTATATCAAGGCAGACATGTCGAAACCGGCCGAATGCCGGGCGCTGGTTGCGAAGGCAGCCGAAACCTTCGGTTCGGTCGACATACTGGTCAACAATGCCGGCATCCAGCATGTCGCGCCGGTGGAAGAATTTCCGATCGAGAAGTGGGATGCCATCATCGCCATCAATTTGTCGTCGGCCTTCCACACCATCGCCGCCGCCATCCCGCTGATGAGAGAAGCCGGCGGCGGCAGGATCGTCAACATCGCCTCGGCCCACGGGCTGGTCGCCTCGCCGTTCAAGTCGGCCTATGTCGCGGCCAAGCACGGCATCATGGGGCTGACCAAGACCGTCGCTTTGGAGCTGGCGCGCGACAAGATCACCTGCAACGCCATCTGCCCCGGCTATGTGCTGACGCCGCTGGTCGAGGCGCAGATCCCCGACCAGATGAAGGCGAACAAGATGGACCGCGACACGGTGGTCCGCGAGGTCATGCTCGAAAAGCAGCCGACCAAGGAATTCGTCACGGTCGAGCAGGTTGCCGCTGCCGCGGTGTTCCTGTGCTCGGATGCGGCAGCGCAGATCAACGGCACGCATATTTCGGTCGACGGCGGCTGGACCGCCCAGTGAATTTGGGCGCGCAAAACACATCTGGCCGACAAATCAAGGGCAACGCCATGACGACAAACGGCAAGGCGGAGGAGCCTAAGAAGATCAACGTCGCGCTGCAGGGCGGCGGCTCGCACGGCGCCTTTTCCTGGGGCGTGCTCGACCGGCTGCTTGAGGACGGACGGCTCGACATCGCGGCGGTTTCGGGCACCAGCGCCGGCGCCATGAACGCGGTGGCGCTGGCCGACGGCTTCGTCCGCGGCGGCGTCGAGGGCGCGCGGCGGAAACTCGACGATTTCTGGCGCGCAGTGGCGCTGAAGGGGCGGTTCAGCCCGGTGCAACGCATGCCGTGGGACGTGGCCTGGGGCAACTGGTCGATCGAGAATACGCCCGGCTATCTCTTTTTCGACACCATGTCGCGGGTGTTCTCGCCCTATGTCGCCAACCCGCTCGGCCTCAACCCGCTGCGCGACGTGATCGAGCAGGAGATCGATTTCGGCAATGTGCGCGCCTGCAAGTCGATGGAGTTGTTCATCTCCGCGACCAATGTCGAGACAGGGCAGTTGCGCGTCTTTTCCGATGGCGAGATCGACCTCGACACGGTGATGGCGTCGGCCTGCCTGCCGCAGCTGTTCCGCGCCGTCGAGATCAAGGGCGTGCCCTACTGGGACGGCGGCTATGGCGGCAATCCGGCGCTGTTCCCGTTCTTCAAGACGGCTGCCACCGAGGATGTGCTGTTGGTGCAGATCAATCCGGTGGTCCGCGAGGGGACGCCGAGGAGCGCCAACGAAATTCAGAACCGCATCGACGAGATTACCTTCAATGCCGGGCTGCTGCGTGAATTCCGTTCGATCGCCTTCGTCAAGGAACTGATCGCCGCCGGCCGGCTGCCGCATGGCGAATACCGCGACATCCGCATGCACCGGATCGATGCCGACGAGGCGTTCAAGGACCTGTCGGCGTCGTCCAAGGTCAATGCCGAATGGGCGTTCCTGACCTATCTGCGCGACCTTGGCCGCACCGCCGCCAGCGACTGGCTGGAGGAGAATTACGACGCCGTCGGCAAGCGGCCGACGCTTGATCTCTCAGGCGAGCTCGACGACGGCTTCAAGCCGGTGCGTGGTCCGGCACCGGGCCGGCGGGTCAAGGAGTTCCTCGCGGCACGCAAGAAGCCGGAGGCGGCGCGCCGCCAAGCCTGAGGCATTTGGAGACGTCAGCCTTTTTTCAAGGCTAGATCGATCACCCTGATCAGTGCGGCCGCCGCTTGCCGCTGTTCGTCAGGATCGCTGATGCGCGTCTTCATGCCTTCCAGCCCGTCGAGCAGCATGTCGGCCAGCAATTTTGCCGACAGGCCCTTGGCGGTGAGATCGACGCCATTTTCGACGGCCTCGTCCTCGATTGCGGTTGCGACATGCTCGACAAGGCCGCCGCGCCAGCATCCGACCAGATCGGCCACGCTCGATTTCATGTCGAGGAGTTCAGCGCCGTGCGGCGAGGCGTGGACGGTGCGCATCATCGAGATCAGCGCTTCGTCGATGGCCCGCGTCATGCGCTCGGCGAAGGCGCCGTCGCCGGCAAGCGCCGCTTTCGCCTGCTCGATCGAACGGCCAAGCAGCATCATGGCGATGGCGCGGTAGATGTCGGTCTTGTTCTTGAATTGGAGATAGAGCGCCGGCCGCGACATGTCGGCGGCCCGCGCAATGTCATCCATGGTGGTGCGGGCGAAACCATAGGCCAAAAACACCTTCATCGCGCCGTCGAGGATACGGGCGCGTTTGGGGTCTATGTCGGCGATGTCTTCGATCTCGATCATGGTGCAACTTTATCCTGCAAAAGCTCTGTTGACAAAATAACGAAATTTGTCAAGATGTTTGAGGGACGAAGCGAGCGCTTCTCCCTTGGGCTGTGGACGACAACGAAGGGTATCCCCATGCGCCTCACCGTCGACGGGCAGGCATTCGATATCAATGCCGATCCCGAAATGCCGCTGCTGTGGGCGCTGCGGGATCTCATGGGCAAGACCGGGCCGAAGTTCGGCTGCGGCATTGCCGCCTGCGGCGCCTGCACGGTGCATGTCGACGGCCAGCCCGTGCGCTCCTGTTCATTGCCGGTCGGTGAGGTCACTGGCGCGGTCATCACGATCGAAGGCATCGGCACCGAAGGCAGACTGCATCCGGTACAGCAGGCATGGCTGGAAGAGCAGGTCGCCCAGTGCGGCTACTGCCAGGCCGGCCAGATCATGAGCGCGGTGGCGCTGCTCGACGAGGTTGCCGACCCGACCGATGCCGACATCGACAATGCCATGGGCGGCAACCTCTGCCGCTGCGGCACCTACCCGAAGATCCGCGCGGCGATCAGACGAGCGGTCGTCCTCAAGACGGCGGGGATCTGACCATGGCCAGTGTCGGAAAGATCGCCCGCCGCACGTTTCTCATCGGCGCGGCTGCCATCGCAGGCGGCGTCGCCGTCGGCTACTATTACTACCGCAAACCCTATCCGAATCCGCTGGAAGGCGATCTCGTCGCTGATGAAGCGACCTTCAATCCCTATGTGAAGATCGGCGCCGACAACACCATCACCATCGTCGCGCCGCGCGCCGAGATGGGCCAGGGCATCTCGACGACGCTCGCCGCCATGGTTGCCGAAGAGCTCGATGTCGGGCTCGACCAGGTCAAGGTCGAGCACGGCCCGGCCTCCTACGCCTATTACAACTCAGCGATCCTGGAAGAGGGCGGTCCGTTCGCCTTCTTCGACGAAAGCATGACCGCGGAAGTAGTGCGCGCCGGCATGGGCGTGGTCGGAAAATTCCTCGCCCTCCAAGGCACCGGCGGCTCGGCCTCGACGCGCGACGCTTTCCTGAAGATGCGGCAGGCAGGTGCCGCCGCGCGGCAGATGCTGATTGCAGCGGCCGCGCAAAAGCTCGACATAGCTGCCGCCGATCTGGAAACGGCGAATGGCTCGATCCTGCACAAGGCGTCGGGCAAGTCGGTGACCTATGGCGCTGTCGCCGCGACCGCTGCGACGATGGCGCCGCCTGCGGATGTCCGGCTCAAGGACAAAGCTGACTGGAAACTGCTCGGCAAACCGCAAAAACGCATCGACATGCCGGCCAAGGTCACCGGGGCGCCGATCTTCGGCATCGACGTGACGTTGCCGGACATGCTGTACGGGACGATCAAGATGAGCCCGCGCTTCTGGGCCAAGCCGGTCAAGGCGGACCTCTCCAAGGCCGGCAAAATGCCGGGCGTGATCAAGATCGTGCCGATCGAAACGAATTACGGCCACGGCTTCGGCATTATCGCCGAAAACACCTGGGCGGCATTCAAGGCGGCGGAGGCGATCGACGCCGAATGGGCCGATCCCGAATATCCGTTGGACAGCGCCGCCATTTCCGAGGTGCTGAAGCAGGCGCTCAGCACCAAAGGCTCGGTGATGCGCGACGATGGCGATGTCGATACCGCCTTCGCCGACGCGCCGCGCGAAAAGATCGTCGAGGCCGACTATACGGTGCCCTATCTGGCACATGCGACGATGGAGCCGATGAACGCCACGGCGCGGTTGAAGGACGGCGTCCTCGACATCTGGTGCGGCAATCAGGCGCCGACCTTGGTGCGCCAGCTTTGCGCCAGTGTTGTCGGCATCGAGCAGGACAAGGTCAACGTCCACACCACATTCATGGGTGGCGGCTTCGGTCGACGTGTCGAGGTGGATTATGCGCTCTGTGCCGCGCTGATGGCGAAGGAGACCGCAGGCCGGCCGATCAAGGTGATCTGGACGCGCGAGGAGGACATGCGCCACGACGCGTACCGGCCAGCCGCGATCGGCAAATTCCAGGCGCTGCTTGGCGGCGACGGCATGCCGGTCGCCGTCGACATGACAATCGCCTCGCCATCGCTGATAGCCAGCACCTTGCGCCGGCTGTTTCCCTCGATATCGCCGCTCGGCCCCGACAAGTCGATCGTCGACGGAGCCCATAACCAGCCCTATACGATCCCGAACTACCGGGTGACTGGCGTCGCCGCACCCGTCTCCATCCCTGTCGGCTCCTGGCGATCGGTCGGCAGTTCAATCAACGGTTTCTTCCATGAAGGATTTCTGGACGAGATCGCCGTCGCCGGGAAAACCGATCCAGTCGAATTGCGCAAGAAGCTGATGGCTGCCTATCCGGCAGCGGTGAAGGTGGTCGAGAAGGTCGCCGAATTGGCAAAATGGGGTGAGGCGCTGCCCGCCGGCAAGGCCAAGGGCATGGCGTTCACGCTGTCCTTCGGCAGTTGGGTCGGCGAGATTGTCCAGGTCGCCGACACGCCAGCCGGAATCCGCATTGAGAAGGTGTGGATCGCCGCCGATGTCGGCACCGCACTCGATCCTGGCATCATCGAGGCGCAGCTCATCTCCGCCGCCATCTATGGCCTGTCGGCGGCGATGGCTCAGGAAATCAGCTTTGCCGACGGCATGGTCGAACAGTCGAATTTTCACGACTACGATGCCATGCGCATCTCCCAGTGTCCGGCGTTCGAAGTCGCAATACTGGAGAATTTTCACAAGATGGGCGGCGTCGGCGAGGTCGGCACGCCGCCGGCGGCACCGGCACTCGCCAACGCCATCTTCGCACTGACCGGCAAGCGCATCCGGACACTGCCCATGTCGAGGGAGGTGACCTTCGCATGAAACTGGTTTCCACCATGCTGACAGCTGCTGCCACGCTGTTTCGATGGCGCCTTTCCCAACGGCACCGGAAAGCCGAACACAGAACCGATGATGGTCGACGCAACCAAGGGTTTGCCCGAGGAATGCGGTCTACACGGTACTCTTGCATCCGCGTTGCGCCGAGTGCGATGTCGCAGACGAACGGCCGCGCTTGTCCGGCGCGCCTCATGGCGGCGAGCGCGTCCTGCCCAGCGAAGTAATAACCCATCAACTTTTCTGACTATATTGCGGTGCAACTTTGATGTAGAAGCTCGTTCGCCGATCACGGCAAGTTGAACACGGCCTTGCGCGCACCCATATCGGCGACGCGCCGAGTTAGAAGACGCGGCCTGGCCGATTCCCGCGCACTGGAAAAACGATGATGCCGAAATACAGGTTTCACAAGCTTGCAGCCATTGTTGTGCTTGTCGGGTTCGCTGCCTGGATGGTGACGGGCGAGTTCTCGTCCGTCGGGAGCGCGTCTGCCGACAACAAGCCCAAGGCAGGCGAAGTCGAGCAGCCAAACACGGCTGACGCGGGTAAGCCCAAGCCCACTGAGGCAGAACAGCCAAAGGCAGCCTTACGCACCGTCGCGGTCATAACCCCGCCGCGGCGCACCTATGCGCGCGCCATCCGGATTTCCGGACTGACCGAAGCCGATAAGCGCGCGGTCCTGGCGACGCGTGTCGCCGGCGTCATCGACAAGCTGCCGGTCAAGCAGGGACAGCGCGTCAAGACCGGCGACCTCGTGCTGATGTTGGCAGCCGAGGAAAAGCTTTCGGCGGTCAGCAACGCCAAGCAGCTTTTGGTTCAGCGTCAGGCCGAACTCGATGCAGCGTTGCGGCTGATGAAAACCGGCAATCTGCCCAAGCTGCAGCTCGACACGGCCCGCTCCAACCTTACGCTGGCCCAGTCGCACCTGGAAGCCGCGCAGGCCGAGCTCGACCGCAACGAGGTGAAGGCGCCGTTCGACGGCGTCATCGACCGGGTGCCGGTGGAGCTTGGCAGTTCCGTGATGCAGGGCGGTGAGGTGGCGACCATTCTGAAGCTCGATCCGGTAATTGCCCGCGGCGAAGTCAGCGAACGCGATCTCGGCTTTCTGAAGAATGGCGACAAGGCAAATGTACGGTTGGTCAGCGGCCAGAATGTCGAAGGGACCGTGCGCTACATCAGCCGCGACGCCTCCTCCGCCACCCGCACCTTCCGCGTCGAGATCGCAATCCCTAATCCCGAAGGCACCATCCCAGCCGGGATGACGGCCGAGATCGCGCTGAGCGCGCAACCGACCGACGCCGTCATGCTGCCGCGATCGGTGGTCACGCTCGGCGACAAGGGCGATCTCGGCATTCGCGCCGTCGATAAGGACGACAAAGTCGTGTTCTTCCCGATCGACCTCGTCGACGACACGCCAACCGGCCTGGTGCTCGGTGGCATCCCTGCCGATGCGCGCGTCATCGTCGCCGGCCAGGAACTGGTGAAGGAAGGCGAAGTTATCAAGCCGGTCGAGGCCGATCAGGCGACCATTCAGAAGCTGTTGGGCGAAGCGACGGCCGGGACGCAATAATCATGGATATCGTCAAGCTCGCAATCAACAATGCCCGGCTGACCATTTCGGTCCTGATCTTCCTCATCCTTGCGGGTGCGGTCGCATATCAGTCGACGCCGAAGGAAGCGGAACCCGACGTTCCGATTCCGATGATGTATGTCAGCCTGATCTATCAGGGCATCTCGCCTGAGGATTCGGAACGCCTTCTGCTGCGGCCGATGGAAGCCAAGCTGAAGAGCCTCAAGGGTCTCAAGGAGATGCGCTCGGCCGCCTTCCAGGGCGGCGGCTATGTGCTGGTCGAATTCCATCCGCAGACGGATCTGGCGACGGCGTTGCAGGACACACGCAGCAAGGTCCAGGACGGTAAGGCCGACCTGCCGCAGGCAGCCGAGGAGCCTGTGGTTACCGAAGTCAACATCTCCGAGTTCCCCGTCATGGTCGTGACGCTGTCGGGCGAGGTGCCCGAGCGCGTGCTCACGACGGCGGCGCGCGAGTTGCGCGACCGCATCGAGGAGGTGCCCGGCGTGCTGGAAGGCACGCTGCAAGGTGCCCGCGACGACCTCGTCGAAGTCGTCATCGATCCGATGAAACTATCTTCCTACGGGCTTCAGCTCGAGCAGCTGATCGGTGCGGTCGGCGATTCCAACAGTCTTGTCGCTGCCGGCAACATCGAAGGGTCCGAAGGCAAATACGCGATCAAGGTGCCTTCGCTGATCGAGACGCCGGAGGACGTGGCGGCGCTTCCGATCGTCGCCGGCCCCAATGCCGTGGTGCAGGCCAAGGATATCGCCACCGTCCGCTCCACCTTCAAGGACGCCGAGACGGTGACCCGTCTCGACGGTAAGCCGGCGATCGCCATCGAGGTGAAGAAGCGCATCGGCTCCAACCTGATCGACACGATTGCCAAGGTCAGGGAGGTGTCCGACGCCTTCATAAAGACCATGCCGGCAGGCATGCATGTCACCTACACGCAGGACAAGTCGGTCTTCGTCAACCAGTTGCTCGGCGATCTGCAGAACCACGTCGTGATCGCCGTGATCCTGGTGTTCATCGTCATTCTCTACGCGCTGTCGGGCCGGGCCTCGGTGCTGATTGGCCTCGCCATTCCATCGTCTTTCCTGATCGGCATCCTGCTGTTGGCCATGATGGGCTACACGATCAACATGATCGTGCTGTTCAGCCTCATCCTGGCGGTCGGCATGCTGGTCGACGATGCCATTATCGTCACCGAATTCGCCGAGCGGCGCATGAGCGAAGGCATGCCGAAGGCAGAGGCCTTCGAGCTTGCCGCCAAGCGCATGGCCGGTCCGGTCATCGCCGCGACGATGACGCGCATCGCCGCCTTTTCGCCTCTGCTGTTCTGGCCAGGCATCATCGGCGACTTCATGAAATACATGCCGATCACGCTGATTGTCACGCTTTCGGCCTCGATGCTCTATGCGCTGGTCTTTGCGCCGACGCTGGGCGCCTTGTTCGCCAAGGCGCCGCCCCATGACGAGGACGACAACCGTGATGGCTGGTACATGGCCGTGGTCAAGCAGGCGGTGCGCTTTCCCGTCACCGTGCTTCTGCTCACCGTCGCGCTTTTGTTCGGTGTCGGCTTTGCCTATTCGAAATACGGCGCAGGCGTCGAGTTCTTCCCGAATGTCGAGCCTGACTACGGCCTGCTCTATGTGCACGCCCGCGGCAACCTTTCGCTCGCCGAAATGGATGCCTCCACAAAGATCGCCGAGGACCGGCTTCTCGGCTGGCCAGGCGTGAAGTCGGTCTATACCCGTGTCGGCAAGACGCAAGGCGGTGGCCAGGACATACCTGAAGACGTGGTCGGCGTGATCCAATACGAATTCGTCGACTGGCGCGAGCGCAAATCGGCGAATGCGATCCTGGACGAACTGCGCGGCGTCATGGCCGGCATTCCCGGCGTCGACGTCGAGGTTCGCGTGCCCGAGGCCGGCCCGCCCACCGGCAAGCCGATCCAGATCAGGCTTTCGGCCGTCGATCCGAAAGGTCTCGACGACAAGGCGCGCGCGGTCGCCGCCCGCATTGCCAAGGTGTCCGGTGTGATTGACATTTCCGACGGCCTGCCGCCGCCCGGCGTCGACTGGGCGCTTGAGGTCGATCGCGCCAAGGCGGCACAATACGGCATCAGCCCGACCTCGGTCGGAACGGTGGTGCAATTGGTGACGAATGGGCTGAAGCTCAGTGAATACCGGCCAGCCGGGGCGGATGACGCCGTCGACATCAGGCTGCGCCTGCCGGAAGACCGGCGCACACTGTCGGCGCTCGACGATCTCAGGGTGCAGACCTCGCAAGGCTCGGTGCCGATCTCGAATTTCGTCGTGCGCAAGCCGGAGCCGACCGTCGGCATCCTCAACCGCATCGACGGCGCGCGCACGGTGGTCATCCAGGCCAATGTCGCCGCCGGCGAACAGGTCGCTGCTGTCCAGCAGCAGGTCACCCAGGCCGTCGCCGACATGGACCTCGGCAGCGGCATACGCTGGAAGCTCGCAGGCTCGAACGAGGACAGCGCGGAGGCCAGCGCCTTCCTCAGCAAAGCTTTCGGCGCCGCGATCTTCCTGATCTTCATCGTGCTTCTGGCGCAGTTCAACAAGTTCACCAGCGTCTGGCTGGTGCTGTCCTGCGTGGTCATGGCGACAATCGGCGTGTTCCTGGGACTTCTGATAACAGGGGAGACCTTCGGCATCGTCATGTCGGGCATCGGCGTCATCGCGCTGGCCGGCGTGGTGGTGAACAACAACATCGTGCTGATCGACACCTATGACCGGCTGCGGGAAGAGGGCTGGGATAAGGTCGAAGCGGTTCTGCAGACGTGCCGCGAACGCGCGCGCCCCGTCGTGCTGACCGCCGTGTCGGCGATCCTCGGCGTGCTGCCGATCGCCTTCGGCCTCGGCCTCGAAATCTTCCATCACGAGACGACGATCAACGCGCCGTCGACGCAATGGTGGATTTCACTGTCCTCGGCGATCGTCTTCGGCCTGTCCTTCGCCACCGTGCTGACGCTGGTGGTGACGCCGTCGATGCTGATGGTGTTCACCCGGGCCAAGGTCAAGCCCGGCGCACGGCGCGGCTGGCTCAGCCGCTTGTTCGGGCGCGGCAAGGGTGCGATCTCGCCGGAGGAGTCGACACCAGAGCTGGACGCCGAACCGGCGATCGCCTTCCCGAAGGCCGCCGAATAGGCCGATTTTGCTTGGAGTGCCGCGCGTCCATTGGACGCTCAAAGAAGAGGCCGCTCGGGAACAACCGGGCGGCCTTTAGCATTGTAGCGGTATAGTAGCACCTCATGGCGAGGAATCTCTCATGACGCTCAGCACCATTCTCATCATTATTTTGATCCTCATCCTGATCGGCGCAGTGCCGACGTGGCCGCATTCGCGATCCTGGGGCTATGGCCCTTCCGGTATCGTCGGCGTCATTCTGATCGTGCTGCTGGTGCTGCTGTTGATGGGCAGGATCTGAAGCCTTGTGCGTACGGCAAGCCGCGGAGGCCTATCGGCCGCCGCTGCTTCTCCTGATCAGGCATCTTCTGTCAGGCGGCGATCCGGTTGCCTCCTGCACCGGCGGTTGGAATGCCGATGTCGTTCAGGGCATCCGCGATGGCTTTATCCAGCTCCGTATGCGGGATCGTGCCAATGATGCCTTCCAGCCTTGCCGAGGTTAGCTGGTGTGGCTCGAAGCGGAGATAGGACATCGAGACGAGCTCGCGCCACATCGCCACGAACGGGCTGCCGGCGCGCAGCACCCACCACGGCATCGACGTTAGTTTCAGCGTGCGCCCCAGGGCCTGTTCCGCGGCCGCTTTGATCTCCAGATCGGTGACGGCGTGGCCCGGAAAGTTCAGCGCCTCGTAGGAGCCGAGCTTGTTGAGGTTTTCGGTCAATCCGACGAAAGCCTTGGCCAGGTCTGGCAGATAGGCCCATTCATGCACGAGATCGGCCGGTCCGGGGGCCGTATAGACACCCTTGTCCATCTTGGCGGCCACAATCAAATCGAACCACGAGCCGGTGCCGGTGCCACCAAAAAAGTCGCCGGCGCGCAGCAGAATGGTCCGCACGCGGCCCGCTTCAGCCTCGCGGCGAAAGAGGCCTTCCATGGCGACGCGGATGCGGCCCTTTTCGGTCGTCGGGAGAAATGGCGTGTCTTCGGTGATCACCGCCGGCATCGGCGAGCCGTAATTGTAAACGTTGCCTGGAGCGAGGTGCAATGCGTCGTTCGCCCGGCACGCGGCCATGACGTTCTCCGCCATCGGCAGGCACTTGCCCCAGTCGGTGTAGATCGGGTTGAGGCCGTTGAAGATGATGTCGACGCCTTCGGTGGCGCGGATAAGCGCTTCGCGATCAAGGCCATCGCCGGCGACGGCCGTGGCGCCGGTGAGCTCTGCCGGTATCCTGCCGCTGCGGGTGATGGCGCGGACATCGTAGCCAGCGTCGATAAAGGCCTTGGCCACCACGCGGCCGAGCCGGCCATTGGCACCCAGAATTGCGATCTTGGTCATTTTTCGTCTCCGTGTTTGCGTTACGTTCACAATATGATCTGCTCGCAAACGAATGGAAATTGACTGAATTTGGAGATCTGATATTCAGTTCTGAATGGAAATCGACTGGAACCTAATCAAGAGTTTCGTCACCGTGGCGGAAACCGGCAGCCTGTCTGCTGCCGCGCGCAAGCTGGCTGCAAGCCAGCCGACGCTCGGCCGCCATATCGCCGAGCTGGAGCAGGCGCTCGGCGTCACCCTGTTCCGGCGCGGGCGGCGCGGCTATGCGCTGACCGAAGCCGGTAGCACGCTCTATGAACG